>JBEICW010000147.1:0-7085 GCA_040383785.1 Ignavibacteria bacterium
AGATGCAGTAGTATTTGATTTGGTATTAGCAGTATTTTTGGTTGCATTTGTGATGTTAATATTTTTACATTCATTGCGTAATTCTATAATTGTAATGATTGCAATTCCTGCCTCTATGGTTACAACTTTTATTGCAATGTATTTACTAAACTTTTCTTTAAACTTAATGACTTTACTCGCCCTCTCGCTAGTTGTAGGTATTTTGGTTGATGATTCAATCGTAGTATTGGAGAATATCTACCGACACTTAGCTATGGGTAAAGACAAAAAACAAGCATCACTTGATGGTCGTAATGAGATTGGTTTTACTGCATTAGGTATTACGATGGTCGATGTGGTTGTATTTTTCCCATTAATTTTATTAGATGGATTAATTGCAAATATATTGCGTCAATTCTCGGTAGTGGTAATTGTCTCTACTTTAATGAGTTTGTTTGTATCATTTACAGTTACACCTTTATTAGCATCAAGATTTTCTAAAATCGAAGAATTAAACCCTAATTCAATTATGGGTAAATTAGGAATTTACTTCGAGGAATTAATTAATGACTAACTTAAATAATGCTTATGGTAGAACCATTATTTGGGCTTTAAAACATAAATTTTTAGTATTGGCTGTTACTTTCCTAACTTTTGTATTTTCAATTTATTTAGTTGGTGCTGGATTTATTGAAGGTGAATTTGTGGCAAAGGGTGACCAAGGACAATTCGTAATCCAATTAGAATTAGACAAAAAAGTAAGTTTAGAACAAAATAACTACACAACTTTAAAAGCTGAAGAAGAATTGCTAAAATTACCAGAAATTCAAAAAGTAATCACCAGCGTAGGTGGAAGTTCAAGTATAATGGCTGGGCAATCTGCTCAATATAAATCAGAATTAATTGTTGTATTAGTTGATAAAAAGAAAAGGACTAAAACTACAAATGAAATGATTTTAGAAGCTAGAAAAGTAGTTGAAAAAGTTCCAGGAGTTGACCCTACTGTTACCAATATTGCAATATTTGGTGGTGCAGACGAAGCCCCTATTCAAGTAGTGGTAAAAGGTGCAGACCTAAAAGATGTAATGAAAGATGCAAAAACTCTAAAAAATATTATTGCTACAATTCCTGGTACACAATACATTAAATTATCAGTTGAAGATGGTAATCCAGAGATTAAAATAGTTCCTGATAAAGAAAAGATGTCTCAACTTGGACTTTCTATAGCCCAAGTAGGACAAACTATTCAAACTGCTCTTACTGGAAATGACAATTCAAAATATAGAGATAAAGACAATGAATATGACATTAGAATTAAATTTGATGATTTTGACAAAAATAACGTTGAAGATATTTCTCATATTGAATTTGTAAATAACTATGGTCAGATTGTAAAATTAAGCCAATTTGCAACTATCGAACAAACTACTGGACCTTCACAATTAGAAAGAAGAAATAGAATTCCTTCTGTAATGATTAGAGCCCACCTTGACGGTAGAAAATCTGGTACCGTTGGAAATGAAATTAAAGTATTATTTGATAAAATTAAATTATCTCCTGGTGTAACTTGGGAATTTGATGGCGACCTGGCAAATCAAGCAGACGCTTTTGGCAGTTTATTTTTAGCATTGGGTACTTCGATTTTATTTGTGTATTTGATTATGGTTGCACTTTACGATTCATACATTTATCCATTTGTTGTATTATTCTCTATTCCTGTTGCTATAGTTGGTGCATTATTAGCTTTGGCATTAACAATGAATACACTAAGCGTATTTACAATGTTAGGAGTCATAATGCTCATTGGGTTGGTTGGTAAAAATGCCATTTTACTTGTGGACTTTACCAATCAACTAAAAGCCGAACATCACATGGGTACTGTTGAAGCATTAATTGAAGCTGGAAAGGAAAGATTAAGACCTATTTTAATGACTACTATTGCCATGGTAATCGGATTTTTACCTATTGCAATGTCAAAAGCTGCTGGTGCTGAATGGAAAAATGGTCTTGCTTGGGCATTAGTTGGTGGTCTTACTTCATCTATGTTTTTAACATTACTTGTTGTGCCTGTGGTATATAATATTGTTGATAATATCAAAGCAAGAGTTATGAAACTACTTGGCAGAGACCAAAATATTGATATTAAAGAAGATAAACTAAATGATAAAAAATTAGAAGTTTCTCATTAATTCATAAAGTCCATTAAAAATGAAAAAGACTGCTCAAGAAATTGGGCAGTCTTTTTTTTGTGATAATATTTTTAGTATTAATTCATCTCACATATTTTAATACCAAAGACTTCTATTTAAATATGTTTAAGCTTGTTTATACATATATTTTATTTAGTGAAGTTTTTTATTTAACAAAAAAAGACAAGAAACAAATCTTGTCTTTTTTTTATTTAAGTTTTATTTATAACATGACATTCACTTTTAAAACTATTTTATATGTCCTTTTGATTTTAAATCACTGATAATATCTTCAGCAAATGAATTAAAAATCAATGTAAAATCTCCGCTAAAACCTTCGTCTGATTGAGAGCTTGAACTTGCAGTATATGCAATTTTATCTGATTCTACATCAATTAATTCAGTTTTGAAATTAGAAAAGTATTTTCTCTGAACACCAACATCAGTAAATCTATCATCAATTGTTTTTTCTACGATTTTAACATTTAGATAACCATCAATTTCATTTTTATTTAAGTTAAATTTAATTTGGTCGTCTGTCCAATTGCGTGTTGGTGGGAACATATCACTGCCTGAAAATACTTCAATTTTATTGTCTTTTAATTCACTCATAATTGTACTTTCAAGCTCTTTTTTTACATTTAAATCACCTATATCTACCACTACACAAATTTTGCTAAACTTCTTATTTATAAAATCTGGGTCAGTAAATGAAGTAGTTTTGGTTGATGCACAACCTGCCAAAATTGCAACAAATGCAAATACAAACAAACTATTTACTATTTTAAATTTCATTTTAATTCCTAAAACATTACTATTTATTACCTAATTTAACTCAATAAATATGCTTTTATGAAGTCGTCAATTTCGCCATCCATAACTGCTCCAACATCTGTTTTTTTGTATTCACATCTATGGTCATTTACCATTGTGTATGGTTGAAAAACGTAACTTCTGATTTGACTGCCCCATTCAATACTTTTTTTAGTACCTTCAATAATGTCTTTTGCCGCATTTTCTTCTTCGATTTTCTTTTGGTATAATCGAGATTTTAACATTTTCATAGCCAAATCTCTATTTTTACCTTGCGTTCTTTCTTGTTGGCACGAAACCACAATCCCTGTTGGGATATGGCGTAATCTTACAGCAGTTTCTACCTTATTAACGTTTTGTCCACCTGCACCACCAGAGCGAAATGTATCCATTTCCACATCAGCTGGATTTACTTCAATTTCTACATCTTCCTCTGCTTCTGGATATACATAAACTGATGCAAATGAAGTATGACGCTTGGCATTAGAGTCAAATGGCGAAATACGAACCAGTCTATGTACACCACTTTCTGCTTTTAGATAACCATAAGCATATTTACCAATTATTTCGATAGAAACAGACTTTATTCCAGCCACATCACCATCTAACAAATCTAATACATTTACCGTATAATTATGTCTTTCTGCCCAGCGAACATACATTCTAAATAACATAGAAACCCAGTCGCAAGCTTCTGTTCCACCAGCGCCAGCATTGATTGTAAGTTGTGCATTACGGTCGTCATCTTTACCAGAAAGCATATTTCGAATTTCTAAATCTTCAATATAAACTTCTGATTTTTTAATTGTTTGAACAATTTCTTCTTCTAAACTGCTATCGTTTTCCTCGTTAGCCATTTCAATTAATACTTTGGTATCTTGTACAGCAGTATCTGCATTTTTCCAGTCTGTAACCCAAGATTTCAAATCACCAATTTCTTTCATTACTAATCGAGCTTTATTTGGGTCAGCCCAAAAGTCATCACTTTCAGTAATACTTTCTTTTTCGTCTAATTGGTGGATTTTGGTTTCTATTTCAAAGAAACCTCCATAAATGCAGGTTTCTTTTCTCTAAATCTTCTAATTTACTACTATATTGTTCAAACATTTTTTTCTTCTTTTTTTGGGTTAATTTAATTTTTTAAAAACAACAATTTTATCTAACATAAAACTCATTTGGAATTGCAATTAATGCTTTTTCTTTTTTAGAAATGTTTAATAATTGCATGTTATAATCTAATTGAGTTTTAATATTAGTTGGCAATTCATTGGTAAGTTGTTTTGTAAAACTTGTTTCAATTCCTAATATTTTGCCCAAAACTTGATAAGTATTTGCTTTTGCTTCAGAATTTTCATCATCTTTTTCTGTTAAAGTTTTGATAAATTCTTCAAAACCATCTTTTTTCTCAGGGAAAGTTCTAATTTTAACTTTAGTATTTTTATCAACACCAATTTCTGCTTTTGCCATTTCAATTGCTTTACTAAGACCACCTAATTCATCTACCAAACCTCTATCTTTAGCGTCTTTACCACTCCAAACTCTACCTTTGGCTACAGCTCTAATTTCTTCCACAGTTTTACCTCTACTTTCAGCCACTCTTGATAAAAATCTATAATATATACCTTTTGATAAGTTGTATAGTTGTGCTTTATCTTTATCAGTATAAGCATACATTCCATTCATAAATTGAGCTGCAGGAGTTGTAGAAATTGTATCAGAAGTTAAACCTAAATTGTTCATTAATCCAGCTACATTTGGAATTGCCAAAATCACACCAATTGAGCCAGTAATAGTTGATGGGTGAGCAACAATTTTATCACAAGCCATTGCCATGTAATATCCACCAGATGCAGCAACATCACTCATTGAAGCTATAATTGGTTTTACCTTTTTAGTTTTCATAATTTCTTCCCACATTTCGTCTGAAGCGATTACTGAACCACCTGGGCTATCAATTCTTAAAATAATTGCTTTTACATCTTTATCTTCACGTGCCTTTTTCAATTGCTCTACGAAAGTACCAGACTTAATTTCATAATCTCCACCACCAAATGGACTTGAAGAATTTTTTCCACTTGAAATTGCTCCAACAGAATTAATTATTGCAATTTGTTTGCTATCTGGTGCTACTTTTTCGTTATCTATATTTAGATTTTCGCTATTTATGTAACTTGCTACAGTTATTAAACTTAACTTGTCGTCTTTTTCATCTTTTTCATTTTCTTCATCTTTAGTTGCTTTTTTACCATTTACCATTACTTTAATTCTTTCTTTTAGGTTGTTTTCTGAAATTAACTCATCAACAAATCCTAATGCTTTTATAGAATCTGCAGTATAGATACCTCTTGATAAAATAGTATTTATCGTTTCTGGAGTCATTTTTCTATTTTTTGCAACTAAATTTACAAATTCATTATGTCTTTGTTTGAATAAGACTTCTAATTGGTAACGTGATGAATCGCTAAATTTGGTTTTATTATAAGAATCACCAGCTGATTTAAAATCTTCAAATCCTTGAACGTGAAAATTAACTCCAATTTTATCAAATAAACCTTTCATAAATAATGCACTTGTTCCAAAGCCATTTAATTCAATCATACCTTCTGTTGGCATATAAATTTTGTCTGCTGAAACTATATTCATATAATCTGTTTCAGTACCTGCTTCGATAAATGCATAAACAAATTTGCCAGATTTTTTGAAGTCTTCTATTGCCTCTATTAATTCTAAAGATTTTGCAAATCCAATATTACCCTTAGGATAGATATAAATACCTTTGATATTATCATCATTTTTAGCTATTTCTATTGCTCTTAAATGTTCGATAAATGAAGCACTTTTAGATGAACCACCACTCAAAGCAGCAAATGGATTGTCATTTTGTGCATACTCTTGCACTCCACCAGCGAAATTTATATATAAAACTGAATTTTTAGATACTTTTACAGGTTTTTCTTCAAAATTAAAATCAGAAAAAACAGAACCTATAATTGCAAAAATTACTACAAAAAATAAAACTATTACTGACATTACAATTACTAATGGTATCCACCATTTTCTTTTTTTAGGTTGATTGTAATTAGGAGGAAAAGGTGGAAAATTAGGGTTATACCCTTGATTATTTCCTTGAAAATTTCCTTGATTTGGTGGAAAAGGTGGTGGTGTATTTCCAAAATTACCAGAGTTTCCTGAATTTTGACCGTAATTATTTTGATCTGACATAAAGTTCTAAATCCTATTAAATTTATAAATTTTATTTACTTTTATATTTTTGATATTAATATTTTCATAATTATTATCAAGACATTACGAATATTTTTGGAATTTGTTTCAAATTTAATTTCTAAATTAATGAATTTTTTAATACTTGCTTATCTATGAAACATTGTTTTAAAATAATTTGTAATCATAAATCCCAATTCTGAAGCTAAAACACCAAACATTAAAATTGTAGCCCCAATCGCTTCTCTTCCATTTAAAAACTCATTTATAAAAACCATTGCAATAATTGACGCAAAAACTGGCTCTAAACTAAATATCAATGCCGCCTTTACTGGTGTTGTATGCTTTTGGTAAGTAGTATGAATTAAAGTAAGAATAAAAGAAGCAATAACTCCATTAAATAATAATGAAATTAACAGATTTTGTGATAAATTAAATCTGAAATCACCACCATTATAATCAAAAATGAAAAACCCCAAAATCACTATTGGCAATGCAGCTACAAATTGAAATGCAACTACTTGAATAGTTTCAGCAAATGTATTATGCCTTTTGGTAAATATATCCATATAAGTTATATAAAATCCCCAGCAGGCAGTGGAAATTAATGTTAGCACATCACCGGTATTTATATTATCAAATTGTGGATTTGTAAATAAATATAAACCCAAAAATGAGATAATTATTCCCAAAAAAGCCCATTTAGATGGATATCTTTTTCTAACTAATATAAATATAAATGGTGTTACAACTACTGTTAGTCCGGTTATAAAAGCAGTTTTAGATACTGTTGTAAGAGCTAATGCGTTTGTTTGAAGTATAAAACCAACTCCAAAGAAAAAACCTAATAAACTTGATTGCAAAATTGTTTTTTTACTTGCT
>JBEICW010000148.1:0-7074 GCA_040383785.1 Ignavibacteria bacterium
GAAGTACCATTATAATACATCATTGAGCCAGTTGTTTCAGAAGCAACAGTAATTTTAGTTCCATCTACAGAATTATTTGCCATATCTACTAATGAAACAGTACCGTCTGCAATTTTGCTACTATTAACAGCATCACCTGCTAATTTCGCTAATGTTACATTTGCGTCTAAAATTTTTGCTGTTGTTACTGCATTATTTATTATTTTTGCATTTGTTACTGCATCATTTATTATTTTTACTGTTGTTACTGCATCAGAGGCAATGTCTACTGCGGCAATAGTTCCGTCTAAAATATTTGTACTTGTTACAGCACCTGTTGCAATATCACCAGTTAATATAGTGCCATCTAAAATTTTACCCGTTGTTACTGCATTATCTATTATTTTTGCTGTTGTTACTGCATCAGATGCAATGTCTACTGCTGCAATAGTTCCATCAGCTATTTTTGTACTTGTTACTGCCCCGGTTCCAATTGTAGTAACACCTGCATTTGTAATTGTAACATCACCAGAAGGTAATACAGCAACAGCTTGATTGCTACCATTACCTACAAAAATATTTCCATTTGCTAAAGTTAAATTTCCAGATGAAAAAAGCACAGTCCAGACTGGAGTTCCAGAAGTCCCAGAATTATATTCAATATTATTAGTAGTTGAATTATAAATAATCAAACCATTCGCAGGAGAATTTATTGAATTTCTCTCCGCTGTTGTTAATTTTGGTATCAATAATCCTTTAGGATTTGCTGGATTGCTAAAGGTTATATGCAAAACTGCTGAATTGTCTGGCGTAGTTGTACCAATACCAATATTTTCGGTTTGAGATACTAAATTTTGAGATAAAGTACCAACCAAAATAAATGTAATTGCTATAAACGACAAATATTTGTTCATAAACACTATTAATTTTGTTTTAGAACAAATTCTGTTTAAAATACTCATTGGGATACTCCCGTTTGTTTTCTTGATTTAATTATTTTACAAATACCTAATATTTAAGTAAAAATAATAATATAATTAATTAAAAATGATCAAATCTTAATATTTTTACCTAACTTTGGCAAAATAAGTTTATTAAAAAATGGTAAAATTCGAAATTAAAATTACAATATTTTAATTTTACAAATTTAAGTATTATTACTTAAATTAAAAAAATAAAACAGTAATTTTTTTGTAATTTTTTTGTAATTTCAATATACAATTTCAATTTGTGCATATAATCAAACTAAGCACCAACGTTATCATCAGCAACTGAATTAGCATTTTCATTATTAAAATTAAATACAGCATATCTAACCAATCTTGCTGCATTATTTATACCTAATTTCTGCATAATATTATATCTGTGTGATTCTACAGTTCTTACACTCAAACTTAATGCTTCTGCAATTTGCGAACTTGTTTTTCCATTTGCTACCAAATTCAAAACTTGTTGTTCACGTTTAGTTATAACTACCGGCGTAGATTCATAATTACCTTCGGGAATATATTTATTTTGTAGTAATTTAACAATTGATTTACTAAATACTCTTTCTCCTTTCATAATATTATGTATAGAGTCCAATAATTCTCTTGCACCTACATCTTTCGATAAATATCCGTCTGCACCTGCAGCCAGAGCCTGCTCCAAATGATATGAATCTTCATAAGCAGTAAGCATCAGAACTAATGTTGCCGGAAAATTTGACTTAATGAATTTAGTTGCACCAATTCCATCTAATACTGGCATCATAATATCAGTCAATACTATATCAGGGGCGTATCTTTTTACTTTTTCAATCAAATCTTCACCATTATGTGCATCGGCCAAAATTTGAATTGACCTATCTATAGAGAGAAGTCTTCTAATTCCAGCTCTTACAACTTCATGGTCGTCTGCCATTACTATTGTTATAGGATTATTTTCATTGAATTGTATATTCATGGAAACATTATAGGATTTTAAAATATTATTATTTTTTATATCTTTAGTAATTACCTGAATTATCTTCTAAGTCAATTATCTTCTAAGTCAATTATCTTCTAAGTCATCAATCCAAATTTGAAAATCTAACTCACTTGGCATTCTCCAATCACCCCTTGGCGATAGTGCAATAGACCCAATTTTTACTGAATCCGGCATTAAGTTTCTTTTATATTGGTTAGAAAAAAAATCTATAAATAAAAACTTTAAGCCATTTTTTTAATTCAATTTGAGTGTATAATCCCTCAAAAGCAATTTCTGCATAAAATAGAATCTTTGATGGTGTAAAACCATATCTCAATAGATAGAAAATATAAAAATCAATTAATTCGTAAGGTCCGATAATATCTTCTGTTTTCTGACTTATTTTATCAGACGCATTAGGTAATAATTCCGGACTTACTTCTGTATTTACAATATCTTTGATAATTTCAGCGAACTTATTATAATCTCTTTTATTCTCATTTACTTTAAAATCAATATCTTTCAAATTTTCAATTTCACCGAAATAACTCACTATTTCTTTTACTAATGTTTTGGGTACTCCACCATTTACATTATACATCGAAATATGGTCTGCATTATATGTACACCAGCCCAAAGCTAATTCCGATAAATCTCCGGTTCCGAGAACAATTCCACCAACTTTATTTGCATAATCCATCAAAATTTGTGTTCTTTCTCTTGCCTGTGCATTTTCATAGACAATATTATGATTATTTTCATCATGCTTAATATCTCTGAAATGTACTTCCACAGCGTCTTTGATTGGTATTTCTATAAGAGTTAAAGACAAGTATCGTGCCAAATTAATTGCATTATTGTAAGTCCTTGAAGTTGTTCCAAATCCAGGCATAGTAATAGCATAAATATTGCTTGGACTAATACCCAATGTATCAAAACTCATTTTTGCAACTAATAATGCAAGAGTTGAGTCTAAACCACCAGAAACACCAATTACTATATTAGACGTTTTAACGTCTTTATTAATTTTAATTAACTTACTAATAAGTGCATTTGTTTGAATTTCTAAAATATCTTGAACAACATTTTTTAGTTGCAATACATAATTAGGTACAAAAGGCGATTTTGCAATTTCTCTTTCTAATTTAAGTAAATTATTTAGTTCATCAATATTTTGTAATTCTTTATTAAAATTTGCAAACGAAGTAATTATCTCACATTCATTATTTGGTTTGCTTCTTGCAAAAGTATGATTTTTACTTCTGTCGTGTCTAAGCATATCCAAATCTAAATCTGCAAACATATAACTGCCATTAAGGTCAAATCTCTTATTTTCCTTTATAATCCTGCCATTTTCTGCGATTATGTTATGTCCAGCAAAAGCCAAGTCAGTAGATGATTCAAAGCTATTCGATGAACAATAGAGATAAGCCGAAAAAGTTTTCGCAGATTGCATTCTCACCAAATCTCTTCTAAAATTTGCTTTTCCAATTACTTCGCTACTTGTAGATAAATTAAATATCACTTCTGCCCCACTCAATGCCATATCATTACTCGGTGGGTTTACTGCCCATAAATCTTCGCAAATTTCAACTCCAAAGCAAAATTTCTTTAAATTATTATGACTTTCATTATTTTGATTTTCGTTATTTTGATTTTCGTTATTTTCAATTGTATTTTCATTTACTTCAATTGGTATTTCAAATTCAAAGATTAAATTACTACCAAATGCAGCAAATTGAAATTCTTTGGGCAATGATAGCACTTCTTCTTTTTTCAAATCCCTTGCCGAAGTAAACCATCTCTCTTCGTAATATTCTTTAGAATTAGATAAATGAGTTTTGATTGTAAGTCCTATTAATTCACCTTTGTGAATAGTTGCTGCGGTATTAAATATTTTATTTCTATGCTCAAATGGCAAACCAACTATTATAATTGTATCTAATAATTTAGTTTTATTTATTAACTCAATTAAGCCTTTTTTGGCATTTTCTAAAATAATTCTTTGAAATACTAAGTCCCCTATTGTATATCCTGTTAATGTTAATTCTGGAAATACAGCAATATCAACATTATCTCGTTGTAATTGATCAAAATAACTACAAATTTCATTTACATTACGGGCAATATTACCTAAATGTATTTTGGGTGAAATTGTAGCAACTCTTAGAAAATTTAAGTTGTTAAATTGGGATTTTTTTATTAATTTCATTTTTGTTTTATATGTTTTAGAACAATTTTAGTTTTTATTCGTAAATATGATATAAAAAAGAGTTTAAATAAAATAATATTTTTTCAATTATTAAAATTTTAAAAATGTTTATCTAACTTAGTATAAACATAAAATTAACATTTTTTATTGTATTTTTAATTATTTTATAATGATTTTTTATTAAATTAATACACAAATTAAGGAAATTATGCCAGTTTTTGAAATTGAAAGCAACGGACTTATAGAAAATACTGTAATTTATTATAATGGAAAACAAATTGCTGGTATAAAAGAAGTGTTTTTGAATTTGGATGAAGAAGGTACTTTTGACTCAATTATAAAATATACAGGAACAGACGGTGCATTATATACCAAAAATATTTTTACTGATTATTTGACAAATCTAAAAACAACAGAACCTACTTTAACCGATGAGGATGCAGAAGGTTTGCGTCCATTAACAATTGATAGTAGTGGCGATATCGAAACAACAATAGTTGCAATTGATGATTTTGAGCAAGATGGAATAGTTAGTTTGCTTGTTCATATAGTTGCTCCTCAAACTCAAGAGAAAAAAGGATTTAGTCTATTTGGCAAAAAAACTGAAAAAGAAGTAGAATTACCACCTACCTTTATTGCAGATATTACATTTAGAAACGAAGATGATTCGCAGGAAACTGAAAGAATTTTCTAACAATATTATTAAATTAAAATAAATAAAACAATTTATAGTCAATAATTTAAATAACTTAAAAATAACAAATTTAACAAAATATATGAATAAATATAGTATGAATACAAATAATAATCTCAAATATAAACTAAAAAAATTCTCATTTATGTTTGTAGTTTTTGCGATTTTACTATTGCCGGACTTAGCAGAAGCGAGACGAGGTGGATTTGGTGGTGGTCGTTCTTTTGGGCGTTCATTCGGTTCGAGCCGCTCATTTGGAAGTTCACGCAAAATGTTCTCTAACTCTAATAGCAGAAGTGCTTCGAGAATCCAAAATAGAGGTACAGCAAGTTCACGCTCGTTTGGTAATACCGCACCAAGAACAAGTTTTGGTGGTAACCAACTTAGCTCAAAAAAAGACTATACAAGTAGATTTGGTCGACCACGTAAAACTGAAACTATGTCAGGTAGAGGTCTAAACGGTGGTCGTCAAAATTATGTGGTAAATAACTATGGTGGTTATTCATCTGGTTTAATGACTGGTTACCTAATGGGTCATACAAGTATGCTTTGGTATATGCCTTTTCACCCAGCGTTTTATTACTCAAGACCACACTATGTAACTGGTGCAAACGGACAGATGGAAGTTTATCCACCAACATTCTCTTTTGGTAAGTTGTTATTTACATTAATGATTTTAGGAATAGTTATTTATGTAATTAGACAAATTATCATAAATAGAAGAAATGGTGGCAATAATGATAGATATTATAGCGAAAGCAAATCTTCATTTGGATGATAGATTTTTAATTTTAATTTTAAAATTATTAGAATTAAAAGAGATAAGGTATAACGCCTTATCTCTTTTTTTTGTCTGATTTTTGTTGTGAGTCAAGTATCTCGCTTGACCTTTTTTTTGCACTATCTGCACTATTTTTGATGTTTGTTACCAAAAACTTCACGATATTTCATGATTTTCGCCTATTTTTATTTTCTTTAAGTCCTGCCCTCTGGGCGGGATTTTGGGTGGGGTCGCAGGACTTTTAGACTGAGCTAAAATTTGCTAAATCGAAACATTTTAGACGACCCGCCGGTCGTCTCTACATTTATTTTACGCATAATTTGCACTATCTGCACTATTTTCGCTATTTTCTTCAATGAACTGGCGAACACTTCGTGTTCGATTGGAGGGTAGAAAAGGATTAAACATTTACTACAATAATTTCACCACTTCGAGGTTGAGGAAATCTTGCTAAAATCAAATCAATCCTTAAACCCAAATAATCATGGTTCAAGACATTTCAAATTGACGCATTTATTGCGTATATATTGTGTTTATATGACTTGTTAATTGAATATAATTAGACATAATAAACATCATTATGAGTTCCTATATCTGATACAACAATAATATTATCTTCTTTTATAACTTGATAAATTATTTTACAATCATAACCACAAGCACATGAATAATAACCACTTAATTTTCCAGTTAATTTATGGCTTCCAATGTTATTTTCAAATGGAGAATCAACTAAAATAGTTAATATTTTCTCAAATTTTATTTTAAATTCTGAGTTGTTTTTAATTATTTTTTTAACTTTTACTTAAATCTCTTTGTAGTAAGAATTTTGAACATTTTATTAATTCAACTCCATTTCTAAAATTTCCATAAATTCAGAAACTGAAAGTGGCTCTATTAAACCATTTTTGTAGTCATTAATTACAATATTTGTTTCATTTATGATAGATTGATAATATAACTCTTCATCATTCTTCATAAAGTTTTCTAAAATCTCAAATTTTTCATTGGAATTTAAACTAGAAATTTCATTAATTAAATCTTGGACACTCATTTATTCTCTCCTTTATTTCAAATATACGAATTCAAATTTTTAATATTGTGTATTTTCATATTTAGAGAATATAAAATTTAGTTCATTATTAACATTATTTTTGATTCTAAAAACACATCACACTTTCCAATATTCTCTGTCTAAGCTGCGGTATTGGATAGCTTCGCTTACGTGTTCAATTTGGATAGATTCGCTGCCGGCAAGGTCGGCTATTGTGCGGCTTACTTTCAATATTCTATCATAGGCGCGTGCCGAAAGCCCTAATTTAGTCATTGCCATTTTTAATAAACTTTCTGATGCTGGAGTAATTTCGCAATGAAGTTTTATTTCTTTAGTGCCCATATCTGCATTTTTGTGTATATCTTTTGCTGTTGTAAATCTTTCAATTTGCTTATTTCTTGCTGTTA
>JBEICW010000149.1:0-7060 GCA_040383785.1 Ignavibacteria bacterium
GCTATAATTTTTGCGCAAATTCCGCAAAAAAATAAAGAGTTGCTTAAAGATTGGAAAAGGATTAGTTTGGAAAATGTTGGAAATATTGATTTGCCTCCAAATATGGAAATTCAAGGAGAAAATTATAAAAAAATAATGGAAAAAGGAAAAGCTGAATATGGTATTTCTGCATCAAAAGTAATTTTTCAACAAAAAGATTTAAACAAATTAAATCAAAGTAGTTTTTCAACATATGCGAGAGTATTTATAAGAACTGAGCAAGGTTCTAGTGGAGATTTTAAAAAACTGAAAACAGGTAAAATAACAACAGCTGATTTAGAAAGTTTAGATAGTTTATATAAAAATGAAATTCAACAATCTGCAATAACTGCTAATTCCAAAATATTAGAATGGTATTCCGCAAAAAAAACTATTGTAAACGGTATGAATTGTATGACTTTAGGCTACAAAAGACAACTTGGCGAAAATAAACCTGTAAAAGTTACAATGTATTTATTTCAAAATAATGACAGAATGCATATTTTGACATTTGAGCATAGAATTTCTGACAGTAAAGAATGGGAACTGACATTTGAAAACATTTTAAAATCTTACAGAATAACAAATATTAAATAAATGCCAGCCACTAACACCAGTTTGCAAAAAATGGCTGGTTTTGGGCTTAATTTAAAGTTGGTTTTGTACTTACAAAGTCAGGTTTAAACAAAATTAGGTTTCCTTAATCCGCCACTTCTGCAAACGCCAAAAGGTTTCAAAAATCAAAACATGCGCTTCCATTCAATACAAAAAAAAAATAGCTTTAGAAGTTGAAAACAGGTTTAAAGTAACAAAAGAAAAGTAAGAACTTTTCAAACCTTGTAATGATATTAATGGTTTTGATTATGGCATAGATCCAATAATTACAGACGAAAACCCTAATGTTATTAGACAGTTCAATTGGGGTCTAATTTCTTCATGTTCACCACAAGTATATATTTTATTGGTTTTTACAAGTTTTTTGTGCAATATTTGATAAAATTCAAAAATCCCTAATCAAATGCTTAACAATTCCTAAGCAAATTACAACATCATCCTCGCTTACCTCAATTGCCTTAAATTTTTGATTATCAGGCACAAATTGACTATTCTTTTTATCAAAACGCTTTACGGTGTAATCTGAATTGTTTATAGAAACAATAGCAATGTCATTATCTTGAAGTTCTTTGTCTGAACGAACAATTACAATATCGCCATTTTGTAAGGTTGGATGCATAGAATTTCCTCTTACTTTAATAATGTAAGTGGAATTTGGTTTTGTTATGTACTTTTCATCTAAACTAATTTCCTTACCTATGAAATCTTCAGCTGGACTTGGAAATCCTGCCTGAACGCCTTCAAAATAATTGACATGAAGTTTATCTCTGTCAGTGCTAAAAGGAATTAACTCTAATTCATCATTTAGTCGTGGTGCTTTAATCAATTTCATTAGCTTACTTCTAAAATTTCATCCCAGTTGGTTGTGTATCTTTTTGAAACCTTTAATTGTTTCATTTTCCAACGCTTTTTAAGGTCATTTCTACCAAATTTTACCACATTACCATGTCTTTTATTTACCAAGTCAATAGTTTGCATTAAATCGATATGTTTTGGATTTTCTGAATTGAATAACCCTAATTGAAAATTTTCTGCTGGAGTAATTTCTGATACAATAATTCCTGCCTTTTTATACTTTATACCTTCTTTAAAAATTCTCTCTAATGCCAGTTGAGCATAGCGGTTTATCTCAAAAGTGCTATTTGTTGGAAAATCGGTTTTAATCGTAACAAAACCTCTGTGTTGTGGCAAATCTTTTCTAAAAAAATTAGAATACAAAAACACCATAATCAAGTTTGTGTGTGAATTTTGCTTCCTTAACTTTTCTCCGCAACTTGCTGAAAAAGTGGACAGCCTTTCTGAAATTTCGCCTTTTGAATCATACATCTTGTCGAAAGACCTTGTTACCGCTATATTTTTTTTTGGCTTTACATCTTCAAAATCTATTGAAGATATACCCAATAAATCTTTTTTTAGTCTTAATCCTTGAATAGTCATATTCTTGCGAACCCATTCATCATGTAGTTCTGTGAATTGATAGGCATTATTAATATTTAATGCTTTGAGCCTTTTAGCGTGTTGTCTGCCAATACCCCAAACATCTTCTATTTTAGTCCATTTTAAGGCTTTAATTCTTTTTTCCTCATTATCAATAAGGTAAACCGAATTTGTTCTATCTGGAAACTTTTTTGCTATCTTATTAGCTACCTTAGCTAATGCTTTAGTTGGTGCAATCCCAACACAAATTGGAATTTTGGTATTTTGTTTTACTTCTTTTACCATTGATAAAGCATAATTCGTAAGGTCAAAATGCTTTTCTAATCCTCCTAATTTTAAAAATGCCTCGTCAATTGAATATATTTCTATATCAGGTGTGTAAGTTGATAAAATACTCATAACCCTTGAACTAATATCTCCATAAAGCTCATAATTGGAAGAAAATACATGAACGTTATTTGCTTTAAATAGTGCTTCATACTCAAATGCAGGTGCACCCATAGGAATACCTAATGCCTTTGCTTCATTAGAGCGTGCAACAACACATCCATCGTTGTTAGATAAAACAACGATAGGCTTGCCAATTAATGAAGGATTAAATACCCTTTCACAGCTGGCATAGAAGTTATTACAATCTACTAAAGCGAACATTTTATAGGATTTGATTTCAAAGATAGAGCAATAATAACTGAAACCAAAACACATTATTAAACTTAATTTCTATATATTTGTAACAGAAATTTATGAAATAAAATAGCGTTTTGCTGATAATCTGTAGTTGAAAGGTCGAACATTCAAATGCATACAGGAAGGTCAGAGTAAACGCTCATGCGATATGCGTGGGCTTTGCTTTACTTTGTATGCAGGTATTCGACCACCTCAACTACAAGTAGAGTAATTTGTCCCACGCTGTTTTTTTATTATATATAAGGTAGCTTGGGGCAGTTGCTAATTTTTATAATGAAAAATAGAACTACTCTTCCACTTAATCTTTTGATGCTTTTATTAAGCATTAATGTGTTTTCTCAAAAGATTATTAGCCCTCCGACATTCACAAATCCTTTTCAAATAAAGAAAGGCACTACAAGTCAAAATGTTTTAGCTCCTAAAACAAATGACACAATAAAAAAATCAAAGCTAAAAATAGAAAACCATAATGGTTCTTTTTTTGTTGATTTATCAAAAGAAAATAAAACAACAGAAGAACTATCTAAAGATTTTAACTCTTGGTTCAATTTAGATACGAATCATTCTTTTGCTTTATTATCTTCAAAAACAGATGAATTAAATTTAACTCACAATTATTACCAACAATTTTATAAAGGCGTTCAAGTTGAAGGTGCTATGTTAATGTTGCATGCTAAGAACGAAATCGTATATGCATCCAATGGGCAAATAGCTCAATTTGATAAAATCGAAATTGTTTCAAATATTTCTTCTGATAATGCTGTTCTAATCGCTAAAGAGCATTTAAAAGTGACGGATTTAATAAATACATATCCTATAGAAACATTAATTGCTAAAATACCAAATGGTGTAAGTTTTGACTTTAAATATGTTCATAGAATTAGAATAGATTCAAGTAATCCATTTGTAATGGCAAATGTTTATATTGATGCTAATAATGGTACTATTTTAAATACAGTTAGTTTAGTTACTAATTGTATGAGTACAGATAGTGAAAAGGTAATTGAGAAAAAACCTTTTATGCCTTTTAAAGTTGAATCAAATAAAACAGAAAATGTATTATTAGCAGATACACCAGCAACTGCAAACACTATGTATAGCGGCACTCAATCAATAATAACAGATAGTTACAATGGCGTATATAGATTAAGAGATAATACAAGAAATATTCAAACTTTTGACGCAACAAATGCCAGTGACTATACTACTAGTGGATATCCAAATTCAATAGATTATATAAATAATTCTACTACATGGACTACTTATCCAGTTTTAACAAAATTCACTATATCTAATATTTTCCAAAATTGGTGGTATTCAGCTATTGGAGATACAAGTCCTGATTTATATATCAAAGTTAAAAATGCTTCTAACGAAATACTATATAATGGTCGAAACTCTTATATTAATAATACATTTCCAACGGTAACTTTTAATTTATATATTCCTTTACATTCACAGCCATGTACAGTTGAAATTTGGGATTATGACCCTGTAGGTGGTGATGATTTGGGAGGTAGCTTTGTTATTGGTTCTAACAGCGGAAATTGGAATACAAATGGAAATAGTGGGAGTTATGTTGTAAATAATAACTATCCAGCCTTGGATGTTCATTGGGGGGTTGAAAAAACTTATGATTTTTATTTGAATGTATTTAGTCGTAATAGTTATGATGGAAATGGAAGTTTAATTAAAAATTATTTAAATCCTGTTGATTTACAAATTCAAAATAACAAAAGTCCAGAAAATGCTTTTGCAGTTAAATCTCCATATAATTTTATGGCATATGGAATGGGAAATGGAATTACATCTAATCCATGGGTTTCTATTGACCTTGTAGGCCATGAATTTACTCATATGGTTGTAGAAAAAAGAAATTCCTCATTTCCTCCGATAATTTATCAGGGAGA
The DNA here is from genome assembly GCA_040383785.1 of Ignavibacteria bacterium. Taxonomy (GTDB): domain Bacteria; phylum Bacteroidota; class Ignavibacteria; order Kapaibacteriales; family UBA2268; genus JBDNHS01. The sequence continues at coordinate 4,668 of JBEICW010000149.1, forward strand.
ATCTGGGGCTTTAGATGAATCTTTTGCAGATATTTTTGGAACTTGTAGTGAGTTTTACACCAAACCAATAACTGCGAATTGGACACTATTTGAGGAGATAGTATTACCAATTGGAGGTTTTTCAAGGTCTATGTCAAATCCAAATTTAAAACAACAGCCAGACACATATAACGGACAATATTGGGCAAATCCAACAAACTTAAATTTTGACTTTGGCGGTGTTCATTTTAATAGTGGAGTTCAAAATCATTGGTTTTATTTACTTGCCCAAAATACTTCCACACCGACAATAACTGGCACTAATGATTTAGGGAATCAGTATTCCGTTACATCTATTGGAATTAATAAAGCTCAACAAATTGCTTACAAAAACTTGACTACATATCTGCCAAGTCCTAATTCAACATACATGGATTCATTTTATGGTTCATTATTGGCAACTCAAGACCTGTATGGAGCAAGTTCTACTGAATTTATTGCTGTACGCCAAGCTTGGTATGCAGTAGGTATAGGAAATGACCCAAATAGTGCTTGCTCTGGAACTACTTCATTAACTGCTTCAAGCGGTACTTTTACTGATGGTAGTGGTTCGGCAAATTATGGAAATAATTCAAGTTGTAAATGGGTAATTGCACCTGCTGGTGCAACACAAATTACATTAAATTTTACAGCTTTTGATACAGAGGCTACCTATGATACAGTTACTGTTTATGACGGTCCAGATGATACTTATCCTGTTTTGGCTACTTGGTGGGGTAATACATTACCTCCTACAATTACCACTACAGCAGGTATAGGAGCAATGTGTGTAAAGTTTACATCCGATGCTTCAGATACTTTTAGTGGTTGGTCTGCAAACTATACAACGGTAATGTCAACCCCAACTTGTAGTGGATTAACAATGCTAACAACTCCAGCAGGAACTTTTAGTGATGGTTCAGGTTCTAATAATTACACAAATAATCAACAGTGTTATTGGTATATAGCACCTCCATGTGCAACAAGTGTAACTTTATCTTTTAATTCCTTTAATACTGAATTAAATTATGACGGCGTGGTAATTTATGATAGTTTAACTGCTACAACTCCAATTGCTTCGTATTCAGGTACTTCGATACCTGCCTCTATAACTTCTTCTACTGGTGCTATGTTAGTCGTGTTTATTTCTGATTTTTCAACATCATTGCAAGGTTTTAGTGCCAACTATACATCAACAGGTTCTTCATTTTGTTCAGGAACAACAACTTTAAACACATCTGATTATGGTGTTATTTCAGATGGAAGTGGAACAAGTGATTATTGTAATAATAGTAATTGTTCTTGGTTAATTCAGCCACCAAATGCAACTAGTATTACCTTAAATTTTACAGCTTTTGATTTAGAACAAGCTTCTTCAGATGTTAATTCTATTTATGATGTGGTGGAAGTTTATGACGGTGACTCTGCAAGTTCAACTTTGATTGGGAAATTTACAGGTAATATCATTCCACAAGCAATTACTTCTTCAGGAGGTAGTATGTTTATTAAATTTACTTCTGATATTTCAAATACTTTTGAAGGTTGGTCTGCTTATTATACTTCCACTCAAAATTCATATTGTAATTCTACTTTCACCACATTAACAGCTCCAAGTGGCACATTTTCTGATGGTAGTGGTATAGATAAATATGCAAATAATTCACAATGTGCTTGGCTAATACAACCAACAACTGCAAATACTATTACATTATCTTTTACTTCTTTTGATACAGAATTAGATTATGATGGAGTAATTGTTTTTGATGGAGCTAATAATACTGCACCAGTTCTTGGGCAATTTACAGGAGCAACATTGCCATCCTCAGTAACTTCAACTGGTGGTAGTATGTATGTATTATTCTTGTCGGATGAAGCATTGAGAAGTAACGGTTGGAATGCAAACTATAATTCTACAACATTAAGCAGTGGTGATTTTGAATTAAATGAAGGTATAATTTTTTACCCAAATCCTTTTTCAAATCAACTTACAATAGAAGCAAACGAACCAATACATAAAGTTGAAATCTATAACCTTTTAGGTCAAAAAGTAAAGAACATTGAAATTGATAATCCAACTGAAAGAACAATAAATATTGAATTGTCTGAATTATCTCAAGGAAACTATTTTGCTAAAATTTATCAAGAAGTTAATGTGAAAACTATTAAAATTATTAAAAATTAAGAATTATGAAAAAATCATTATTAGGTCTATGTTTATTGTTCGTTACATTAACTAATGCACAAACAAAGTCTGATTTAATTGCAGAAATAGAGTCTTACAAAAAATCTAAATTACAGAATCAAACATACGATGTTAGTTTTAAAGAATTATTTGACGCTATTACTATTATGGGAAACCAATATTATGGGTCTCC
>JBEICW010000150.1:0-7030 GCA_040383785.1 Ignavibacteria bacterium
ATCTATAAATATTCTGCCCTCAGTTGGATTAATCATACCCGTAATCATATAAAAAGTAGTCGTTTTACCAGCACCATTTGGTCCCAATAATCCAACAACCTCACCTTGATTAACTTCCAGAGATACATTGTTAACAACTGTTCGTTTGCTATATTTTTTTACTAAATGCTCTGCTTTTAAAATACTCATAAATATTATTATATTATAAACTTCAATTTCAAATACAAATAAAAAGGGTAATGATTATTTATTACCCCTTAAATAAATATAATTATTCAATATAGATAAAAACTATTCTTTTGCAGTTGCATCAACAAATTTTCTTTGTTTTAGTTCATTATCTAACATAAATAAGCCACCTTTCGAATCACCTGCTAAAGTAAGTCTATCAACTATTTCGTTAGAAGTTGCCTCTTCTTCTACTTGCTCTGTGATAAACCATTGCAACATAATCCAAGTAGCGTGATCGCCTTCTTTAAGTGCGATATCTGCAATACTATTGATTTGTGAAGTGATTTTTTGTTCGTGTGCATAAGCATCCTGAAAACAAGCCAAAGGTGTTTCCCAACTTACTTGTGGACTTGGAATTGCACCAATTTTTGGTTGTGCATTTCTTTGTAATAAATAATCAAAAAATTTCAAGGCGTGAGTCATCTCTTCTTGTGCTTGAACTCTCATCCAATTTGCAAATCCATTCAAATTCATTGTTTGAAAGTATGCAGCCATTGCCAAATATAGATTGGACGAAAACATTTCGTTAGATATTTGGTCGTTTATCGCATTTAATAAACTATCTTTAACCATTAGAACTCTCCATAAATTATTAAAATATTATTTTCTAAATTAAGTATTATGTTTTAATTATAGTTATAAATTAAATATAATTTTTGCATTAATACTACATATCATCACTTAGCACATCTTCTAAATCAACATTATTTTCAATGAATTTATCATTTACTTCATTTATTTCATTTAATTCGTTTTTTGTGTTTTGAATTGCTTTTTTGATTACTTCAAAACCAAAACCTTTCATAGATAAATGCTGAATTATATATTGTTCTTGCTTTTGACGATTTGGAAGTGAATTTAACTTTTTTGCTTTGTTTTTTATCAACTTTTGAATTAATAAAATCACTGCCTGTAATTCATATTCTTTATTATAATCAAGAAACAAACTATCTATTATATGTTTGTCAATTCCTTTGCTATATAATTTATTTTTAATATAATTATTGCTTTTGTTGGCTTTTAGATACATTTCCTTATATCTTTCTGCAACAATATCGTCATTTATAAAACCATATTCAATAAATTGTGAGGTGATTTTACTAATTATTTCTGAATTACATTTAACTGACCTTAGCTTTTGCTCTAATTCCTTTTTTGTTTTGCCGCCTCTTTCTGTGTATCTAAGTGCTTTTGCCTTATAGTAATAAAAGTCAATTTCCTTTTTGATTGAGCTATACTCAGCATCTTCTATCACTCTTCCTTTTGTTAATTTGTACTTAACTATCAAATCTAAATGAATTTCATCTGATGATTTTTCGCTATTTAGACTTTCAGGAATATCTTCAGACATATCTATATTAGACTTTTCTACTTCAGACTGATCTACTTCATAATTAACATAAAAAAAGTTATTAGAAAAACGCTTTTTATAAATTGACTTAATTTTCTTCATTATATATCTTCATTAACTTTACTTTTATAGATATTTATAAACTTTCAGAAAAAATATTCTTGACTTTTTTCATTAATTTATCAGTAGTTTCCTTATTATCAGATTCGGCAATTATCCTAATAATTGGTTCTGTGTTTGATTTGCGTAATTGCACCCATTCATATTTATTTGTATAGATTTTAATACCATCGCCAATAATTATTTCATTTCCATTAAATTCTTTTTCAATTTTGGTAATTATCGAATCCAAACTCCCAGTAAATTCCATTTTGTCTTTTTTCATTATCGATTTGCCCAAGTCTTCCACTATTGCATTTACGCTTTTTTTCTGATTGTATATCAATGACAATATCAATGCAATTCCAATTACTGCATCGCGGCTATAATGTAATTCTGGTAAAATCACTCCGCCACTACCTTCGCCTCCAATTATTACATTATATAGTTTCATCATTTCTACAACATTTATTTCACCAACTGCAGAGCGAATTACTTTTGACCCAAATTTGTCTGAAACTTTTTCTACCATAGAAGTAGTAGAGCCATTTACAACTATATTTATGTTTGTCTGTAGATTAGAATTTTTAAGATTATTCAAAATCGCAAAAACTGACAATACTATCGTATTTTCTTCGCCGATTGCCTCACCATTTTCACCTATTATTACCAATCTATCAGAATCTGGGTCTATAGCAAGTCCCAAATTTGCATTTTGGTTTTTGACTGCCTTTATCAATTCACCTAAATTTTCCGTTAACGGCTCTGGAGTATGAGGAAAGCCCTTAGTTTGGTCGCAAAATAGTTCAATTACCTCAATATCCAATGCTTTTAATAAATTTGGAACAATAATACTTCCGGAAGAATTAACAGCATCTACAACTACTTTAAAGTTCACTGATTTAAAATAATTTTTCAATTCTTGTAAATTATCTTTAATCAATGGCAAATTTAATATTTCTGAATTATGAAAATCTAAGGCATCAAAATTTGTATTGTTAATTAAATTTTCTACTTGTGTATTTATTTTGGTTTCAATTTTATTTAGACTATAAATCTTATTATCTACCAAATTCCAAAGTTTGTTATTTTCATCTTGATTTAAAAATACTCCAGTTGAATTGATGAATTTAAGACCATTCCATTGTGATGGATTATGAGAAGCAGTGATAGAAATCCCACCAGTAAAGCCAAATTTCTCAACCATAAGCATAATAGTTGGGGTAGGAGCAATTCCAATATTTAGATAGGGGATACCCAATGATTCGAATGCTGACATTAATAATTTTTCTAACCAAAATCCCGAACTTCGTCCATCTCTACCAAATACAATTCCACCCTGCCCATAGAGATTTCCAAATGAAATTAAGTATTCACTCAATACTGAAATATTCAGCCCATCGCCTTCTGTTGCTCTAATTCCTGAAATTGACCTAATAAATGCCATAACTTGTATATTTGTTGTTAAATTTGAATAAATATGATTAAAATAATGAGAAATAAATAAAATTATAAAAAATGATATTCGTTTTAGCAAAAATAAGAAAAAGTGATTAGAACTTAATATAATTAAAAAATATAAGTGTAATCATCTTTAATAAATTATTTTCTAAATTGTAACAAAATATGATTAAAAACATTATTAACAATAAATATATTAGTTTAATTTTTAGATTGGTCTTGGGTGCAATGTTTGTAACAGTTGCAATGACCAAAATCCCTAATCCAGAAAAATTTGCTAACGAAATTGGAAATTATAATTTATTACCAAATATCACACTAAATATGATGGCACTATTTCTGCCTTGGTTGGAATTAGTTACTGGAATGCTCTTGATATTTGGTTATAAAGTCAAAGAAAATTCCTTTTTGACACTTGGAATGTTGGTAGTTTTTACACTTGGAGTGCTTTCGGCAATGGCGAGGGGACTTGATATAAATTGCGGCTGCTACTCTGAAATTGCAGTGAAAAAAGTGGGCTGGGAAAAAGTACTAGAAAATACTGGATTGATTATTATGGCTTTATATTTATTTTTGACAAGTAATTCTGAAAGCAACTTTGCTGACAAAGAAGTTGCTATTGAAAACTCTTGATGAAAATTCTTGATATAAAATTCTTGATAGAAGCGCTTGATTGAAATACATAATTTAAACAAGATAACAGACATTGAATGAAATCAAAATTTACAACTTATTTCTATTTTTTTAACATACTGATAATTAGTTTTATTTTTAGCAATTTTAATTTAGTTGCACAAAATAGTTCAATTCAAAATAACTCAAAGACCGAAGAAAAATTCCCAGTTAATATATACTTAATTGGTGCTGCGAATTATATCCAACATACTACCCAAATTCCATTAATTTACAATTCATTAGATTGTGGCAATTACTTAAATGGCACTTCATCATCATATTATATAGCAATGGGTGCTGGATATGATATTTTTGATAAATTATTAACTTTCGATTCACGAATTTATTTGGAAGCAATTCCAATTGAATTAGAGGCAAATACAGATAATTTTGAAGTTTATGACTCTCAAAAAGATGAATACGTAAAATTACAATTGCAACACAACTACAAAGCAAATATCAATTATTTGGGGTTTGATTTTGGGCTTACATCTCAACCATTAGATTTTTTGCCAATCTTTATTAGAATTGGTTATGATTTTGCAAGTCCTTTGGGAAGTGCGACATTTACCAATTCACAAACAATTCAATCACCAAATGGAATTTTATTTCCAAATCAGCGTAGAACGCAAATATTGGAAGAAGGTGATTTGACAAATCTAAATACTTCAAATGGTCTAAATTTTGCCCTTCAAACAAGATTTGATTGGCTAAGTAATTTGCAGATTGGAGCAGAAATTAGTTACCGAAAAGGACTAAATTCTTTGCTTAATAATGCCGATTGGAATACAGATATTTACAGATTTGGCGTTATGGTTAATTTGGATAATGGAGTAGAAAAAGATACTACTCAAAATAACCTTGCTCAAAATACTAATGAAAAAGACACAATTCCAATTGAAATACCAAAACCACAAAAGCCGATAACTCCAATAAAATCTCAGAATTTGTCGGATTTGCGTGCCGAGAATGTGTCGATTTTAGAAACATTTGTAACACAAACATATCCAATTCTGCCGTATATTTTCTTTGATAGTGCATCGGCTAATTTGCGAAAAGTATATGACAAAAAGTATGAAAATAGTTATCAATTTGACGAAAAAACTCTGCCACAGGATAATTTAGAAATATACTATTATATTTTGGATATTCTGGGTTCGAGAATGACAAAAAATAACGCAAAGCTAACTATAACTGGTCTGGCGGATATTAATGAATTTAATATCGAAGCGGAAAGAGAAAATCTGGGAAAACAAAGAGCTGAAATAATTGCAAAATACCTAATAAATAAATGGGGAATTGATAAAAATCGGCTTATAATCGATACCAAAGATAAAAGTAAAATTAACTCAAATAATAGAGATATTGCGATTGAAAATAGAAGAATTGAGTTAAATTCTACTGATGAAAAACTTTTTGAGCCGATTATTCATTCGCGATTTATTGAATATACAAGCAACAAAAAAGAGCAAAATGTTTCGTTCAAAGCTAAAAATGAAATTAATAGCATTAAATTATTTGTGAAAAGTGATAATCAAATTAATGAGGTTGATAAATCATTTTATAAGCTAAACAAAAGTGGAAATAACTACAATCTGACGCTAAATAATTCCCAAAATTATCTAAAAACATATAGTAATATCAAGGACTTATACCAAGAGAAAGAGCTTTTGGTAATCACCGAAGATAAGTATAACCAAATTGACACAATCAATACAGGCTTTACGGTATTTAAGGATAAAAATAACTTTGAATTGGGCAGACTTAATTTGATTGTATTTGATTTTAATAGTTCAGAAATATCGACAATCAACAAAAATATGCTCAAAAACTTTACTCGTTACGCAATCAAAGAAGACTCAAAAACTAAGATAATTGGCTCGACTGACTTGGTTGGGGAGCTAAATTACAACTTTAAATTATCGCAAGATAGAGCAGACGCAGTAGCCGATTTGCTAAGGGGATACCTGCCTGCTTACCGATATGACGAAGTAAAAGGCATAGGACCAACAGACATAAGATACGACAACTCAATCCCAGAAGGTCGCTTCTACTGCCGCACCGTCCTAATAGAAGTAAAAACCCCGACTAAAGTGGAGTAGGAGAGTAAGTAAGAAAATCATGAAGATAAGAATGAAAAAATATATAGATAAGTATTATCAAGCTACATTAATAAAAGTAACAAATAGAAAAGTATTAATCAAATTTGGAAAAACTTTTTATACAAGCGATTCTGATAGACTATTTGAAAAAGGTGAAGAATTATGGGTAAATATAGATGATTTAAAAATATGCCAATAATAACTTATTAACTAAAAGCCACAAGCCCACAAAACTTGTGGCTGTTTTGTAATGTACTGCTTACTAATTACAATTTATATTATTTTGTTTCGTTTAAATTCTATATTTTTAAATAAATTTCCATGTAGGTATTAAATGTCGTTTACAGAGATAGTTGAAAATATTGATACCCTCACTTTTGAAGAAAAATTAGAATTATCTAATATTTTATCAAATCAAGTTAAAAGATATAAAACTAATTTATTGGACAGAGAGATTGAAATAGCCGAAAGTGAATTAAGAAATGGACAATTCCGAAGTGGTAGTGTTGATGACTTAATTAAAGAATTGGAGTTATCAATTGAATAATGTTGTTTGGACAAATCAATTTGTTAGGGCATTTAAAAAGGTAGTTAAGAATCAACCGAAAGTAAAAATTAAAATATATCAAACATTAAAATTATTAGAAAAAAATATTTTTGATGAAAAACTTGCTACACATAAACTGAAAGGCAAACATTCAGATAAATATTCAATTTCAGTTGAGTATGACTTAAGAATTATTTTAAAATTGACAAAGATAGCGGTAAAATAACAATATTACTAATTACAGTAGGTAATCATGATGATGTTTATTGATCTATACCACCAGCCACAAGCCACCAATCTTGTGGCTATTTTTTTTGTTTGGTATTTATCCCAATAATTACGCAATAAATGCGTCATAATAAATTGATAAATTGTTAATTGTAAATGGTTAATGATTTGAAGATTTTCTTTGAAGAAAAAATTGTAGAGACGTTGCACTTTGGCGTTCTTTCTTCTCTTCAAGTGCGATGAACAATAAAGAAAGACGTAAAATTTTAAGTCTCTACAAAGAAAAAAAACAATAAAAAATAGTGAAATATCGTGAAATATCGTGAAATTTTTTTG
>JBEICW010000151.1:0-6992 GCA_040383785.1 Ignavibacteria bacterium
ATAAATAATTCTATCTTTATAAATTATTTCTGTTTTTACAGTAGTATCATTTTGTATTTTATCTTTAGAATAACTACTTGAAACTGGAATATTTACATTTTGACTATTAAACTGGTTATTGTTATTTAAAGAATTTGAAGAGTTCGTGAAATTGCCATTATTTGAACTATTACCAAAGTCTAACATAAAATAAGCAATTAAAGCTAAAGATGCTGTAACCAAAAACGAGAATAATCCTTGCCCATATTTCCCAAGTAAAGTTAACAACTTGCCTTTAGTGGCAATAGTAGCAGTAGTAGCCATAGTGCCAGCCAAAGCAGAACTCATACCAAGCTCAGAAAATATCCGAATGGTAGACTCGGCACTTGGATTAAAAGCTCTAAAATCTGTGCGAACGGCATTGGTAACTGCAATTTGCTGCTTTAATTCTGTTCTCAATTCTTCGTTATTTGCTAATTCATAAAATAATTGTTGCTCGGAACTAGAATCGATAGTTCCATCAACAAATTCATATAAATGATTTAGGTAGTCCATAGTTTACCTATAAAAATATAATAAAATTTAAGAAATATTTGTGTGAAATGTATTACTAATTTTAATACAATATATTACAAAAAGTGCAATATATATGTATTATAAAAAGTATTTCACAAATCAAAATTAATTAAGTAGATAACTGACAATACAATCCTTTATAAACTTTCAAAAACTAAAATATTTAGTTCTTTTTGTTTTTTAGTTATAATTGAAGCTAATTATTAAATGATAATTAAAGTAATAATTAAAGTAATAATTAAAATATCAAATTAAGATTTATTTTGTAAATCCAATAAATAAGGCTTTAAAATTTCTTTTATTTTAAGTTTAGCTCTAAAAACTCTTGCTTTTGCATTTGCAGTAGAAGTTTTGGTACTTTCGGCTATTTCTTCGTAAGACATACCACTATACTCTCTAAGCACAAATGCTTCTCTATAATCAAATTCTAATAATTCTAATGCTGTTTTAATCAATTCTAATAATTCTTTTCTTTCATAACCGTGATGTTCAAATTCAAAATAATCGTAGTTTTCAACTGAGACTTCTTTTTTCTCTTTTCTTTTTAAATTTAAGCAATAGTTTCTTGCAATAGTTATCAAAAAACCAGGAACATTAAAATTTTTAACTAACTCAATTGTATCTTCATTTTTTTCTTTAGTTACACTTTGATAAAATCTAATAAAGGTTTCTTGAAATACATCTTCAGACTGTTCTGGATTATTAAATACACGCATACAATAAGCATGAACAGTTGAGGCATAACGATTATAAATCTCTCTAAAAGCAAGTTCTGTATTATTAGAACTTTCCTTCAGAAATTGCATTAATTCATAGTCGCTATATATTTTGAAATTTTGACTCAAAATTAAAACTCAAGATTATAATTAATTACAAAATGAAGATCAAATTTAATTAAATTAAATTATTCAAGGAATTGATAACTTTAAAGACTAATTACACATTATATAATTTTTAGTTACAATAAATTATAAGATTATAATATAGATAATTATAGATAATCTAAATTTTTCTAAAAATAGGAAAATCTGGATTGTAAGAAGTGACACAAAAAGTAAATTTAATTACATATACAATTAATTTATTTTACTACACCTACATACAAATACGAAACACCAAACATTAATTTATGTTTTTGGATTTCCGAAAACGCCTTGCTTTCTTCCATTAATTTTGTAAAATTATCTCCAGATGGAAACTTTGCCGCAGTATCAGGCAAATAGTAATAATTATCATATTGATTTGCTATAATTTTACCCAAAATTGGTATTATACCCTTTTGGTAAAATTTAATTAATGGTGTTAAAATTCCATCAGCTTGACCAGTTTCGAGAACTACTACTCTACCACCAGATTTAACCACTCTACTCATTTCCTTTAGGCATAGGGTAGGGTCATCAACATTTCTAATTCCATACGAAATTGTAGAAGCATCAAACTCATTATCAGAATAGGGCAAATTAAGTGCATCACCTTGAATTATTTCTAAATTATATTTTTGGTCTTTATCCTTAATTCTTAATATATCAAGCATTTCTTTATTAAAATCTAAAGCTACTATTCTTCCATTTTCGCCAACTTTGCTTTTTAGATTTATTGCTACATCTCCAGTGCCGGTAGCCAAGTCTATTCCTGAACCACCATTTTTGATGTTTGTAAGATTTGCCAATCTTTTTTTCCAACCGTTGTGCATTCCGAAAGTGATTAAATTGTTCATTATATCGTAATGTTCGGCGACTTCAGAAAATAATTTATTTACTTTTTCACTCATTTTATATTAATATTTTTTATTTTCTAATTAACTCTTTTAAATTATTAAATATCACTTTTTCATCAATCATATTCATACAATTAAAATGCCCTTCGGGACAATTACTTCTACCAATATGTGTACACGGGCGACAGTCCAAATCTACTTCAATTATTTTGAAACTATTGCTTAATGGACTAAAACCCAAATTAGTAGTTGTAGAACCAAATGTAGCAATTATCGGCGTTTTAGATGCACTTGCAATGTGCATTATACCCGAATCATTACAAACTATAGCTTTGGCTTTGCTAATTACAGCAAACGACTCTAAAAGCGTCAGACTTCCGCAATAATTATAAATTCTATCAATTTTATCGTCATCAATACTTTCTTTTATTTTTTTTACAATTTCACCACAAATTTCTGTTTCTTCAATTCCACCAAGAAAGATGATGTTATCATTTTGATTGTCATTTAAAATCAATAAACACAAATTTACATACTTTTGAATTGGTAATCTTTTTGTGAAATGTTTAGCCCCAGGTGAAATAATTATTGAATTTGAAATGAATTTAAAATTATCATTATTTAAAAATTTATCTTCAAAAATATTTTTTATTAATGTGAATTTAAATTGTTCAAAAATAAGTTTATTTTTTTCAAGTTGTAGTAATGGTTCAAAATAATTATCAACAACACTAAAAGGAGTATTTTTTTCTTTCTTTTTATAAAACAAATTAAAAATAGGTTTTGAATTAACTAATAGCAATTTTCTCAATCTATTTTTTTTAACTTTTAAAATTAATTTACCAATGCCATTTCTGAAGATTCTACTTCGATTATTGTTGTGCAAGTCTAAAATTAAATCAAATTGATTAATTCCTAAATTTTTTAATACTTTTGATTTGAAGTCTCTTTGTTCATTGATATTTAGAGACTTATCGTAAGGTATTACATTTGTTAAATTAGGATTGTTAGTTAATAATTCAGTAAAATTATTAGAAGTGAGATAATAAATATTTGCATTTGGGAATTTGAATTTTAGATAATTTATCACCCCAGTAGTTAAAATTATATCCCCAATTGAAGATAATCTTATAATTAAAATGTTATTTATATTTCCACGTTTTAACATTATTATGTATTTTTGAATAATTGTATTTTATAAAAATCAAAATTAAAGAAAAAAATGAGATTTAGCATAGAAAACCAAGATAATATTGTAATTTTTCGTTTGAAAAATAAAAATGTTAACAGCGAAGTATCAGCTGCATTAAAAGCTGAAGTATTAATTGTATGTCAACCAGTTTTGCGTGGAATGGTATTGGACTTAACTGACGTAGAATTAATGGATAGTGCAGGATTGGGAGCAATTTTACTTGCTTATCGCCAATTAAACGAAAATAATATTCCGATGATGTTAGTAGGAGTTCAAGAGTACGTTTATAAAATTATGGAAATTTCACAAATAAACGGCTTATTTGATTTCTTTGATACAGTGCAAGAAGCTATCGAATGTATAGAAACAGAATATTAATCTTGATTAAATAATATCTATTTAAATTATATCTATAATGAAAGTAACTATTTTGGGTTGTGGAACATCTTCTGGTGTTCCCACACTCACTTGTGAATGTGAGGTATGTACATCAACGAATCCTAAAAATAATAGGACGAGATGTTCTATATTAATTGAAATTAATAGGAAAAATATTTTAATTGATACATCACCTGATTTTCGCCAACAAATGATGAGAGAAAAAGTAAAGAAAATAGATGCTATACTTTTCACTCATGCACATTTTGACCATATAGGTGGTTTTGACGATATTAGAGCGTTTAATTATCGTTATGGTGCATTAGCCATTTATGCCAACCAAAAGACTTACGAGGGGCTTAAAAAGACTTTCTACTATGCCTTTGGAGAATTAGAGCAAAAGGGTGGGGGAGTTCCAGAATCAAATATAAATATTATCCAAAATGACGAGTTATTTACAGTATTTGAAAATGAAATAGATTTCGTAGATGTAGCACCTATTGAAATAATTCACGGCAAAATGACAGTATTGGGTTTTAGAATTGGTAATTTTGCTTATGTTACCGATACTAACTATATTTCTGAAAGCTCGTTAGAAAAATTAAAGAATTTGGATGTACTTATTATTAGTGCATTAAGATTTGAGAAGCACCCAACTCATTTTACAGTTGATGAAGCAATTGAAATAATTAACAAACTCAAACCCAAAAAAGCTTATCTGACTCACCTAGCCCACCAAATAAATTATGACACTTTAGAAAATGAGTTACCAGAAAATATCTATTTAGCATTCGATGGATTGAAGTTTGAAGTCTAGTGATTAAACAAATATTTCCACAAATCTTAATTTTCTAAAATTTTCTTCTTTTTATTCTCTGTTACGATTTTTTTGAGTTTAGTTTCAAAATATGCGTGAAGTGGGAAAATTAATAATGCTAAACCAATATTAAATAACAAACTAATTAATGGCAATCCATTGGTATAATTATCCATAATCGGGTCTAATAAAACTAACAAAAATTCAAATAAAATTAAAAATGACAAGAAAATTATTGCCTCAATTGTTTTGTCGGAAGCTACAAACTTTCCAACCACGAATACTGATGAAAAAATAATCAATATAAATATAAAAATTGCAGAAAATTGCAAATTATTAACTCTATTTTTTTCTATTTCTTCTTTTTCTAATTTATCCTTTTCTAATTGTCTTTTCTTTTCCAATTGCAATTCTAACTCATATCTGCCCTCCAATTTACCAATTTCTAATGCTTTTTCTTCATTGAAAACACTATCTGAAATTTTTAAATATTTTCTTTGGTAATCAAATGCTGACTTGAAATCAAACTTTTTCTCATAAGTTTCATAATACCCTTCATAAGTATCCATTATTAACTGCTTGGCACCTAAATTTTTACTTAATTTTTCTGCTGTGCTTAATAAACTTAATGAACTTGAAAAATTATGTTCAGTTTTAAAACAATCTGCTAAGTTTATCAAACTTATCGCCAACCCAAAATCATCATTTAATTCTTGATTAATTAAAATAGCTTCCTGCAAGTATTTTTTTGCCTCTACGATATTTCCTAATTTTTTGAAAACTAAGCCTATATTACCTAAATTTCTTGCTATACCTTCTTTGTCATTAATTTTTCTATTAATTTCTAAAGCTTTGTTGTGAAATTCAAGTGATTTATTATCATTAGATTTGTTTGAATATACATTCCCTACATTATTATATGAATTTGCAATCAACTCATTATTTTTCAATTTTAAGTTAATATCCAAAGCTTTTAAATTATATTCCAAAGCTTTATCGAAGTCCTTCTGTCTATTATGAATTATCGCAATATTATTGAGATTACGTGAAATCCCATCTAAATTATATATTTCAGAATTAATTTTTAAAGCATTTTGATAATATTTCATAGCAACTTCATAATTGCCCTGAAGTAAATTAATTGCGCCCAAAGTATTAAGAATTGAAGACTGTCCAAAATTATATTTAATACTTTTAGCAGAGATTAAATTTTCTTCTGCTAGAACTGTCGCCTGATATGGATTACTTGATTTGATTTTCCAAGTATAATTATTAATTTCATTGATTCTAAGAGTATCATCTTGAATTTTAAGAATTCTTTGAAATGCAGTATCAATTTCATCAGCAAAAATTAAGTTTCTCAAATCAGACGATAAAATTAGTAAAACGCCTAATAGATAGAATATATATTTATAGCTAAATGAGAATTTGTTTTTTAGTTTGTTTACCATCATAATAATAACGAAAATAAATTCAAAATTTGTATTGAAAAATTGTAAAAAAATTAAGATAATTACTTTTTAAATAAAATATTTAGTAATTTGTAAAATTAAAAACTCAAATTAAATAATTATTAAGAAAATATTTATATTAAATTAGAAACAAGTTGAAAAATAGTTCGTAATATATAATAAATACATTATTTTTGTAAAATAATTATTAATATTTAGCTTAAAGGTAGAAAATGGAAATTAATTTTATTATGGGCAGTGTGCCACTTACTTGGTTTGTAGTCGGATTATTTATTCTGGTGTTGGAATTTGTAGTTCCAGGATTTGTGATTTTCTTTTTTGGTGTAGGCGCTTGGATAGTTGCACTTACTACGTTGTTTTTTGATATTCCTGCAAATTTTCAGTTGTTAGAATTTATTGCTGCATCGGTATTATCGCTATATTTTTTAAGAAATATATTTACAAATTTATTTAGTGGTAGTGTAAAATCCAAACAATCAATAGATGATGAAATGGATAACTATATTGGTGCAAAAGTAGTTGTAACTCAAAAAATCACTCCAAGCTTTAAAGGAAGAGTTGAATTTCACGGTACTTCATGGAACGCAGTATCTGATATAGAAATTGAAGTTGGTGAGATAGTCGAAGTAATTGGAAAAGATAATTTAACATTAATTGTAAAGAAATAAAATTAATACTTAAAGAATATGAAAGTAAAAGTATTTAAAATTAGATTAAATCCTGAGTTTTTAGAAAAAGATGAAAATATAGTTAATGAATTTTTAGAAACTCATAAAATTTCAAAAACAGCAACATCTTTTGTAAATTTGAGTTGAAGGGTTGGGGTTTGAACGGTTTCAAGTACTGCATTACCGCAGTCAA
>JBEICW010000152.1:0-6977 GCA_040383785.1 Ignavibacteria bacterium
ATATATCATTATTAACAATAGTCATATCATCATAATTTTCAATATTAGTATGATAAATTCCTGTAACTATAGCCTGTGAGCCATCACTATTGGTATAATATCTAATAGCTTTTTCTATCATTTCAGATGTCATTATTGTAATTGTATCGCCTAGTTTAACATTTAACTTATGTGCTAAATTTCCACCAATAAATATTTTTGGAATTAAATTATAATGTGATAAATTATGATTTATACTGAAACTTAATTTATTATTTATTTTATTATTAGTAAATAAACTTTGAAATGAAATATTACCCACAATGCTTTTCTCTTTCAAAGTATTGATCAGTTGGGTATTTGTATCTTGAAACGCATTAAGCATAGCTGGTTGGATTATACCTTTGGATATAATTACAACTTTTGATAAAGAATTAATTGCAACTTCGTTGATGTAGTTTTCTTTTTTTAATAATTTTACTAATTCTAATGAATTAAAGTTCTCATCAAACCACTTTCCAGTTTTGGGTTGAATTCTAATGTGAGGGTCTAAATTGACTAATTGTGTTTTATGTAAGTCTTGAAATCCTTTAAAAATTGACATCACAATAATTACAGCGGCTACACCAATTGTAATTCCTATAAATGAAACTATACTTATTATAGAAATAAAATTTAATTTTTTTCTATAAAAAGTATATTTGAAAGCTATTTTGCTACTTAGGTTCAATTTGTATTTAATGTAAATTAATAAAATATTATAAATGATATTATCTAAAACTTCATTATGATTTTTGTAACATCATCATATAAATTAGTATTATCTGGATTGAAATTTATTTCTGCTAAAAATGTATTAATAATTTCTTTCGCTGAAGCATCACTATTATTTTTAACTAAATTTATCAATTTTTCTTCACTGAATTCTTGATTATTATATTGTGCTTCTACCACTCCATCAGTGTACATAACAAGAATATCTCCACTCTTAAAAAACACTTTTTTAGAATTATAGATATTGTTTTCCAAAACACCAATTAACATATTTTCTGTAGATAAAAACTGAACTTCGTCATTGAATTTATTATATATAAAAGGTGGATTATGTCCAGCATTTACAAATTGTAGTGACTTTTCTTTGATATTCAAAAATCCCATAAAAACTGACGCAAATTTATCTATAGTAGTATTAGAACAAACAAGTTTGTTCAACTTTACTGCAATTATTGCTGGTTCATTGTCAGTGTAACAAAGTAATTTAACTGCTGATTGTATATTTGCCATTAAAATAGATGCTGGTATTCCTTTGCCAGTAACATCTGCAATTATAATAAAATAGATATCTTCATTAATTTTTAGATAATCATAATAATCACCACCAACATAACGAGAAGCCAAAGTAATTCCTGCAATATCAATTCCTTCTATAATTGGGTCTGATTTAGGTAATAGATTTTTTTGTATTTCTAATGCAATTTTAATTTCACTATCAATCTTTTTCTTTTCTAATTCTTCTCTAAATAATCTCAAATTTTCAATTGCAGTTATCGCAGTATTCCCCAATGACTCTACAAATCTAATTTCGTCTAAAGAATATTTTGTTGTTAATTTTTTGCCAATTAGAACAGCACCTTTTCTCTGACCTTGAACAAATACAGGAATAATAAAATTTATTCCATTTTCAATTATAAAATGCCTAAAATCTTTATTTTGACTTATTTTATCAAAAATATTTTTATTTTTGATATTTAGTAAATCATAGTTTAACTCGTTATCCGAATTATATAATTCAATTTTAAATAAAAATCTTAAATCTGTTGTTTTGTCAAAATCCCAAAGTGGTAGTAAATTATTTTCATTAATATTATGAGCAAATCTATTTTGTTTGATATTTGTTGATTTTACCCCAAATTTAAAATCAAAACAAACAAGCATATAACGAGTAAGTTGGAGTTGACCCATCAAAGAAAAACCAAAATTTTTCAAAATATTTTCTTGTGAGCTAAAAAAACCAAAATCTTTACTAATTTCAAACAAAGTTTGTAATAATTGATTTCTTTTGTCTGTTTTATCTTTTTGAGATAACAAATTAGAATAATTTTTAGCATTTTGAAGTGCAGAACTTGTAATATTTAATACTAAATTCACATAAAATATTTCTTCTTCAGATAAAATATTTTTTAGTATTTTTTTGCCTAAACATATTACAGCAATTAAATTATCTGAATAATAAATCGGTAGAACATAACTCAATCCATTTCTTATCAACTTTTCATCGTTAATTTCAATAATTTTATTTTTTACTTTTGAATTATTTATCTGAACATCAAAATTATCATTTAGATTATTGTCACTATTAACTTTAGAATTATTATCAATAGAATTATCTAAACTTAATAAAAAATCTATGTTTTTTGGTATTTTGTTTATAAGATTATTTATATTTTTTTCGTTGTTATTTAATGGATTAAATCCTTTAGTCAATTCTAATAAGAACTTATCTTTATTATGTGTATAAGCAATTGCTTTTGTAATTCCCAATTTACCAATAAGACTCAACACACAAAGATTTAAAATACTCTTAACATCTTTTGTTTCATTTAGTTGAGTTGATAAATCTAATATTGATTGTAGATTAATATTATTTGTAGATTGCATTTTACCTAAGCCAACTTAAAATTAAATAAAAAATATCAACTCCAAAAATCTAAATATTAATGTTTGAAGTTGATATTGTTACAAATTTAAAAAATATTTTTATTATTCTATTTTTATTATTCAATATTCTTGTTATTCAATATTCTTGTTATTCAATATTCTTGTTATTCTAAACCAACTTTATGGCTATTCTTTTTTTCTTTCCATTTTTTTATTTGAGTTACAATTTTGTCCTCAGCAATTGCTAAAGATTTTTTAAAGTCTTCACTTGATTCAGTTGCATCAAAATTAGCACCATCTACGTGAACAGAAATATGTACTTTTTTATTTACATCTTCGTTAAATTCAATATCTACACTCAAAATTTTATCATAAAATTTAGAAAATTTATCAGCAGCTACTTTTGCAATTTCATTAAACTCATTTTGAGTAGATTGAAAATGTCTGAATGTTACATTTAATTTCATATTTATATCTATATCCTTTAAATTATTTATTATTATGTTAGATTTTATTTATATTATTCTCTAATGCTAATTAAATCTTTTACTTTACGTGGTATATTACTTAAGACACTTTTTATATGTTTTATTATAAAGTGTTTTTATTTTTTTATGAGTTAAACCACTTTATAGAATTATATAATGTAGATTTTAAATTTTTTCTATGAGTAATCATATCAACAAATCCATGATCTAAAAGAAACTCAGAACGTTGAAAACCATTTGGTAATTTCTTCTTAATTGTTTGCTCTATAACTCTCGGACCAGCAAAACCGATCAAAGCTTTGGGTTCGGCGATTATAATATCTCCAAGCATTGCATAAGAAGCACTTACACCACCAGTTGTAGGGTCGGTAAGTATAGATATATATGGTATAGAGTTTTCCGATAATTCTGCCAAAGCAACCGAAGTTTTTGCCATTTGCATAAGTGATAATGCCGCTTCTTGCATACGCGCACCGCCAGAAGCACTTATCATTATGAGTGGTATTCTATTTTCTAAAGCATATCTTGCCGCTCTAACAAACTTTTCACCCAATACCGAACCCATACTTCCACCAATAAAACCAAAATTCATACATGCAAAAGATGCATCTAATCCATTAATTTTACCATAACCGGTTGTAAGTGAATCTGATAATTTAGTTTTTGCATAAGCATCTTTTAATCTATCAGTGTATTTTTTAGTATCTTCAAAATTTAAAGAGTCAACCGACCTTACATTCATATTTGTTTCTTCAAAAGTACCAAAATCAAATATGTACTCAGAGTATTCCTTGCTACCAACTCTAAAATGATGATTACAACTCGGACATGTGTAAAGATTTTCTTCTAATTGCGTTTTGTAAATAACTTCATTACAAGTTGGACATTTAGTCCATAAGCCATCAGGCATTTCTTTAATTTTAGTTTTTTCTATGTTTTTACCAGTTCGTTGGAACCATGACATAATTATACCTTTTAAATCTTTATTTTCATCTTCATCAACTATAAAAATCTAAATTTTATTAAAAAATAAACATATTTTTAAATAAAGTTTGACTAATATCGTAAAATGTTTTTATATAATTGTAAATTTTAATTTTTTAAAACAAGTATTTATAATTAAAATCAACGTAAAAATAAAGATAAAAGTTTAATTATAAAAATATTATTAAAAAAAATCCAATTAATTTATAAATATTGTGATTAATTAATACATTTGGTTACAAAATAATTTCAAAAAAAATAAATTTAAAATTTAACTAAATATATAAAAATTCTTAATTAAATTTGTAAATTACAGATTGCAATTCATTATTATTAAATTTAATTATTTTTGGATAAAAGATATGGCATTTTATCATAAATTAGGACAAATTCCAAGATACAAACATACTACATTTTACAAACCAGATGGTTCACTTTATAGAGAAGAATTAGTAAGCACTAAAGGTTTTTCTGGAATATATAGTAATAAATATCATTTACATGCACCAACTCAAGCAATTGAAGTCAGAGAAGTAGATGGTATGCCAAATGTTTATTGGAATGACGCTCCTTTGAAGCACTTTCACTTTTTCACAAATAGAAAGCAAACAGAAGGTGATTTTTTAACTGCAAGGAATTTATTTTTAGAAAATGAACATTGCACAATTGCAACAGCTCACCCAACAAAAAATGCAGATTATTTCTTTAAAAATGCTTATGCCCACGAATTTATTTTTGTACATCATGGTAGTGGTGTTCTAAAATCTGAATATGGGCATTTACCATTTGTACCAGGCGATCAAATAGTAATACCAATGGGTACAATTTATCAAATGGATTTTGAAAAATTTGAAGGAAATAAATTATTTATTGTTGAATCCGACACACCTTACGAAGTTCCAAAGCACTACAAAAATGAATATGGACAATGCGAAGAACATGCTCCATATTGTGAAAGAGATTTTAAACTGCCTGAATTTGCAGAACCAATTGACCAAAAAGGTGAGTTTGAAGTAAAAATAAAAGCAGGAAATAGAATTTTTGAATACTTGCACCCTCATCATCCATTTTGTGTAGTTGGCTGGGACGGTTATTTATATCCTTCTTCAATTAATATTAAAGATTATAATCCGAAAGTTGGAAGATTACATCTTCCACCACCAGTACATCTATTATTTAATACTAAGCAATTTGTAATTTGCAATTTTAACCCGAGACCATTCGATTGGCATCCAAATGCAATACCTGCACCATATTTCCATACAAATGTAGATAGTGCAGAAGTATTGTATTATGTAGAAGGTGATTTTATGTCAAGAACTGGAATAGAAGAAGGTTCAATTACAATACATCCACTTGGGATACCACACGGACCACAACCTGGGAAAACAGAAAAATCAATTGGTGCAAAATTTACAGATGAGTATGCTATAATGGTTGATACATTCAAACCACTACGCCCTACATTAAACGTAAAAGAAACTATGGACGAAAATTACTACAAAAGTTGGTTAGAAAAATAAGTATTTATCACTCTAAAGTAGTATTTATTTAAATATATTTTAAAAACAAATTGATTTTAACACCTCGCAATTTTTTTTGAGGTGTTTATTTTGAAATACTAATAATATGTTTTAAAACGAAAAATTGAAAATAATAAATAATTATAAAAATATTGAATCACAAGTAAAGAAAATTTGTGAAGTTAACAAACAAAAGCCAGTTCTAATACTTGCAGTTTCCAAGACTTTTCCATTAGAAAAAGTCTTGGAATTGCATGAGTATGGTGTGAAAGACTTTGGTGAAAACTACGCTCAAGAATTAAAACAAAAAAATGAAGAAATAAATTCTTTACCTAATCATCAAAAATATAAAGATATTAGATGGCATTTTATAGGTCATTTACAATCTAATAAAGTTAAGTATATTGCTGAATATGTTTATGCTATACACTCTGTAGATAGTCTAAAATTAGCTCAAGAAATCAGCAAACAAGCTATAAAATTTGGTAGAATAAACAATCCTATCAAAATATTCCTTCAAATTCATACATCAAATGAAAGCACAAAATCTGGTTTAAATCCCAATGACATATTTGAAGTTGTCAAAGAAGTTATTAAACTTGAAGGTGTAAATTTGATTGGATTAATGACTATTACTGCACTTACTGATGCCACCAAAGAGAGAATCCCTGAATTTATTTTACTAAAAAAATTACTTTTTGAAATTAATCAAACTCTTAATCTGAATTTAACAGAACTTTCTATGGGTATGTCTGATGATTTTGAATATGCTATAGAAAATGGTTCTACAATAGTTAGAATTGGAAGTGCAATTTTTGGTGAAAGAGATTATTCTAATTAAATTTGAAACAACTTATCGGAAAATAATATAAAAACCAATTATTTTTCATTTTTTTTGAAATTATTGTAACTAATTTTAAGTTTAATGAGTCTATTAGAATATTCAAATTAAAATTTCAACTTTCAAATTTAATATTAAATAATTTTATTAGACAACATTATTAGACAATCTTATGGAAATCAACAATAAATTCAGTTATAAAATATTTAACAACTTAATAATTGACAACCTAAAAATAATAAATATACTTTATATTTTTATATTATCAATTATGTCTTTTGCATGTAGCCCTGAAGATAAGTTAATTGATAACACTACAAATCGATTTAATTTATTATTATCAACAAATGAAAGCAATAAACCGATAAAAATACTTCAATTACCAGAAAATAATGTCATTGAAAATGACAATACAAATAAACTTAACGTAGTTTTAGATGGTAAAATCATAAATAAAACAAAAAAATATTTGGATAAATTGTATTTTATAATTGAAGAAGAAGC
>JBEICW010000153.1:0-6969 GCA_040383785.1 Ignavibacteria bacterium
AGTAATTACTTAAGAGGGTATTCTGCAAATATAAAATTTACAATCGAAAATTTATCTAATAGATTTGAGTCACAAGATGTATTTTTAAAATATACAATTAATAATACAAAAGGAACTTTGTCTGAATTATTGGAAATAGGGGATATTAATTTTAATGAAAATAAAGAAATTGAATTCAAGTTGTCTACTGAATTTTTAGATACAAACAATATAATTATTTTGGAGTTATGTGATAAAGAAGGTAATGTATTTTATAATGAATTATATAAATTTAACAATAATTATAGTTTTAATTTGAATGTCAAAGAAGATAATGTAAAACCTACTATTAGATTAACTGCCGATGATAAATTATTGAAAGATAAAGATTTCATAGCAAAGAAACCAAAATTTAAAGTTGAGATAGAAGATAATTCACCTTTGGATTTCCAATCAACTCAAATTCAATTTTTATTAAATAGATATTTGATAAAAGAAGATAATTGTATTGAATTTGATTATCAAAATTATGAGAATAATGATAGACTAAAAGCAACTATGGAATTTGTTTGGGAAAATGACTTAGATTTTGGAGAAAATTCTGTTTCAGTACGAGCTTTAGATAGAACAGGAAATAGAGCAGATACAATTGATATAAAAGTGTTCGTTAGCCGTGATGGATTAATAAAAGATTTAATTAATTACCCTAACCCAACTAATGAAAATACAAATATAAAATTTAAGTTATTAATGCCTGAAAACAATGCTAAAGGTAGTGTATATTTATATGATGAACTTGGAAATAATGTAAATAAATATGATTTTGACGCTGTTATTGGTGAAAATGATTACAACTTCGAATTAAAAAATCAATCAGGAAGTACACTTAGTTCAGGTAGGTATTACTATTTTGTAAAAATGCACACAACAATTTATATTGAAGATCTATCTGGAATAATTATTTTAAATAAGTAAAATAAATTCTTATCAAAAATCAAAACAAAATATTGAATAAAAAAAAGACTACAATTTATTTGTAGTCTTTTTTTACAAATTAAAAACATAATTAATAATAGTAAATTATTGTAAACTAACTTGTTTAGAATAGTTATCTAATATAACTTTACCACCAAATAGGGTAGAAGAAAATATAATATTAGAAAATAATTCATTTTTATAAAATGGAATTGCCATAGTAAAACAATTCATTAAACCATTAAAATCTAATGTATATAATCCATCAACTAACCAAACCCCAAGATTTGTAACAATAAAGAAAATTAGTGATGATACTAAAACATTAATTACATTACTTGCATTTGATTTAGACTTATTCATTGAGCCAAGTAATGTAACTCCTATCACAGAAGCATATACAAATGGCAATGTTGAATAAAATCCAATAAATAAATCAGATATAAACAAAATTGAAATCGGTATTAACATTGCAATATTTTTATTTTTGGAGAATGTCCCCAAAAACAACGCTACAGCTAATACTGGTGTAAAATTAGGTATGTGAGGTAACAGTCTTGCTATAACAGTAATTAGTATTACTCCTGCGACCAACAAATAATGATTGTTTGTATGTAAATTAGTACGTAAATAACTTTTTAATTTTTGAAAATTCAAATTTGACATTTTTAACCTAAAAAAATATTTTTAAATGTATGAAGAATGAAACACAATTTATTTAATTTATTTGTAAATAAAAAATAAAAATTAAAGTATATGTAAAGTATTTTTAAACAATTGTAAATTGACTTTAATAATTACAATTTAATATCTGTAATAATCAGAGAAATTTATTTGCAAAATAAATATAATTTGTAACTTTAAGGTCTTTCTTATAAAATTAGAATATAACTATAAGTAAATAATATTTAAATAAATAGGGTACCATAAAAATATATTTACAACTAACATTCTATTTAAATTTTAAAAGTAGTTTACATAATGTTGATTATATTGATAATATATTCAAGATATTTAATGTTGTTTATATAGACATTATAATTGTATGTTTAGATTATTTAATAACTTATAACATTATATTTATTAGTATTAAATTTTACCATATATCTTTTTTCAAACTATCATCTTTGATTAATGCCTTTAGTGCATCCATAACTTCTGAGTCGTTTTCTTTTAGTTTAGTCTCAATTTTCTTCATCATATCTTTTTTTATCATTTCTTTCATTAAAAAATCTTGCTCTTTTTCCATCAACTTCTCTGTTGTCTTATCCTGAGCATCATTTTTATTTTGATCACTTGCCATAGAAACTTTCTCCTTAATTTTTTTGTTAATTTAAATAATAATTAAAAAGCATTTATTTTACAAATCACATTCAGTGAGATTGTTATTAAATATAGTTAAAATTGGTTTTCCTTTCAATTTTGTGTTATTGTATGGTGAATTGCGTGATTTTGATTTAAATTTATCAATATCAACATTCCATTCCTTATTTATATCAATTAAAGTAAAGTTAGCTTTACAGCCAATATGTAAATTTATAGTATTGATATTTAATGTCTTACGTGGATTAATTGACATCATTTCAACTAATCTATTTAGACCAACACCGTTATTGTGGTGAAGAATATCCAAACTAACACCAACAGATGTTTCTAAACCCAAAATCCCATTTGGAGCGTCGTTAAATACTCTTGATTTTTCCTCAATACTATGTGGAGCGTGGTCAGTTGCTATGCAATCAATAGTCCCATTTTTTATACCTGAGATAATATATTCTATATCATCATCACCTCTAAGTGGTGGATTCATTTTGAAGTTAGTATCATAATTCTCTAAATTAAAATGACTTAGACTAAAATGATGTGGTGCAACTTCTGAACTCACTCTAAGATTCTCATTTTTAGCGTACTCTATTAATTTAATAGAGCCTTTTGTACTAAGATGTTGTGCGTGGTAGCGTCTCTTGCCATAATAGAGTGACAACATTATATCTCGTGATAAAATCAACTCCTCAGCAACCGCTGGATAACCTTTTAGTCCTAATTTTAAACTCAATTCACATTCGTTCATACCAAAACCATGAGAAAGTTCAGTTTCTTCGCAATGTTGAGACAAAATCAAATCTTTGTTCATTGAATATTGAAAAGCTTTTGCCATCATATTCGGATTATGAACCGGATCACCATCGTCTGTAAATAACACTACGCCCACATCTGAATGAGTGTTTAAATCACTTAATTCTAAACCTTTACGTCCTTTAGTTATTGCAGCAGACAAGAACAAATCAATACCCAAATCTTTAGATTTATTTTGAATATCCTCAATAGTGGCAATATTATCAATTGCTGGCGAGGTATTTGGCATACAAACAACTCCAGTAAAACCTCCGTTAAGTGCCGATGCCGTTCCACTAATCAAATCCTCTTTGTGAGTTTGACCTGGGTAACGGAAATGTACATGCATATCAAATAAGCCAGGTACACAAACTAATCCTTCATAACCTTCAATTATTCTAATATTGTCTTTACTTGAAAGTGTTGTAATTAATTCATTATTATTTTCAAATAATTCTTTAACTAAACCATTTTCAATATAAATTGAATAATTATTATCAATATTTTGTTCTGGAAAAATACATCTAATATTTTTAATTAATAAATTCATACACTTCTACCCTACTATATATTTTTTTTCTAATTTTTAATAAATTATTTTTTTTTGAAAAATTTATTGACATTTCAAAAACTTTGTATGATTTTGAATTTATAATTATTATATTTGTAGTTAATAAATTATAGTTATTTCAGTAATTATTCAAAAAGTCAAATATTATGAATACAAAAATAAAGATTTTATTTAGTTTAATAATTTTTATTTGTTTAAATCAGGTTTCATTTTCACAAAATAATGAAGTTTGGAAACAAAATATAGATAAATCTGACGAATTTTTAGCTAAAAAAGATTATAAAAACGCATTAGATTGGGCAAATAAATCTTTAGTTGATGTGAAAAAAACTTTTGGTGTTAAAAATGAAAGAGAATTTACGATACTTGGCAAAATTGGCAAAATTTATTACTTGCAAGGTAATTACGATAAAGCAATTGAATATTATACCCTAGAAAAAGATTTGATTGTTGAAATAAAAGGAGCAAATAGTGCACCTTATGCACGTTCAATCAATAATTTAAGTGTGCTTTACCAAACAATGGGTAAATCTGATAAAGTAGAATCACTCCTAATTGAATCTGTAAAAATTAAAAAAGAAATTCTTGGCGAAAATGACACTTCTTATGCAAAATCATTAAATAACTTAGGTCAATACTATTTAACTGCTGGTAAATTCCCAGAAGCAGAGAGTTTATTTTTGCAATCGCTTGAGATCAAAAAGAAACATTTAGCTGAAGATGACGCTTCTTATGGACTTACAATGATTAACCTAGGACTATTATATAAGGAAATTGGTGATAATACCAAAGCAAAAGCTCTAATGGAAGAAGCATATAATCAACTTAAAAAATCATTAAGTGATGATGATCCAGAATTAGTAAATGCTATATTTAATTTGGGGATTTTATATTTACAAACTGGTGAAAAAGACAAAGCCGCTCCATTAATAGCAAAATCTAAAGCAATTGAAGGCAAATTATCTTCAGATTTGAAAATCTCCTCTGCAACAAGTTTGTATAATTTAGCTCAATTAAAAATTGGTCTAAAAGAAAATGCCGAAGCTCAAGCTGTTTTAGAAAATTTAATTATTAAATTTAAAGCAAAATTCGGAAATTCACATCCACTATATGTTCAGATTATTAGAACTTTAGGTGTATCATATTGGATAGATGAAAAATATAATAAAGCATTTGAGTGTCTAAAAGAAGCAATGGCTCTAACTCAATTAATGTATGACGAAGATAACGTAAATTACGCTACTGCATTACATAATTTTGCTGGATTGCTAAAAGAAATGAAAGAATTTGAAACTGCTGAAGAATATTATAAAAAATCATTTGATATTTATAAATTACAAATTGATAAATATTTCCCTTATTATAGCGAAGCAGAAAAAGCAAAATTCTATCTGAATTTGAAAGAGAAATTTGAAATGTATAACTGTTTCATAATACAAAGAGTTATAGATAATCCAACAATAGTTGGCGAAATGTATGATTTCCAACTTGCTACCAAAGGGGTGTTATTAAATTATTCAAAAAAACTTAGAAAATCAATTTATTCAAGTAATCAACCGGCATTAATTAAAAAATATGATGATTGGATAATCCAAAAAGAATATTTGGTTAAATTATATAATATGAGCCGAGTAGAATTAAAACAAACAAAAGTTAATTTAGACTCATTGGAATTATATGTAAATGGCTTAGAAAAAGAACTTTCCTTGGCGTCTTCTCAATATGGCAATGAATCAAATACTGGAAAATATAATTGGAAAGATATTCAAAAGAAATTAAAACCTAATGAAGCTGCTGTAGAAATTATTAGATTTAAATTCTTTAATAAGGGTTGGGCTGACTCAACTCATTATGCTGCAATGGTATTAACTGCTGAAACCAAAGATTTTCCTGTTTTAATTATACATGAAAATGGTAATGATATGGACAAATCTTATCTAAAAAATTATAAATCTTTAATTAAATCAAAATTTCCTGATAAGAAGTCATATAATGCATATTGGAGCAAAATTGAAGAATTTATAAAAGATAAAGACGTTGTTTATGTTTCTTTAGATGGCGTTTATAACAATATTAATATCAATACACTACAACGTCCAGATAATAGTTATGTTTTGGATAATAAGTCGATTTATATTGTATCAAATACTAAAGATATTTTTGATATTGAAAAAACAAAAAATGTTTTTTCGGCAAATCCAAATGCAATTTTATTAGGAGCGCCTACATTTAATATACAAGGTAATAATTTTAAGGTAAAAGATTATACTGCAAAAGAAGATTTAAATGTAGATGAAAATATAAATAAAATTGAAATAAGCGAACTACCTGGTACTAAATTAGAGTTAGATGTAATTGGAAACTTATTAAATGAAAATAAGTGGAAAGTTGAAAAATTTACAGAAAAAAATGCCTCTGAAAATACTTTCAAAACATTTAAAAGCCCAAGTTTACTTCACGTTGCTACTCACGGTTATTTCTTTAATGGAATTAACGACAAAAGCCAAGATAGAGTTTTTGGGGTTGATGTAGAAAAGGCAGCTCAAAATCCCCTACTACGTTCTGGTTTGCTTTTAGCTGGTGCTTCCAATTCATTAAACTTTGATTTTAATAATACTCAAAATGATGAAAATGGAGTATTGACTGCTTATGAAACTATGAATTTAAACCTTGATAAAACTAATTTAGTGGTTATGAGTGCCTGTGAAACTGGTTTGGGTGAGGTAATGAATGGCGAGGGAGTTTATGGGCTACAAAGAGCTTTTTTGATTTCAGGTGCTAAGTCGCTTATTATGAGTTTATGGACAGTGGACGATAAAGCAACACAAGAATTAATGACTACATTTTATGGTAATTGGATTGGTGGACAGCCTATAGGAAAAGCATTTAGAAATGCACAATTAAAGTTAAAAGAAAACTACAAACAACCCTACTATTGGGGAGCATTTATTCTCTTAGGTGAAGTGAATTAAGATACTGATAAATATAGCTTTGGGTTAAACAAATAAAAGACTACAGAAATGTAATCAAATAACTAAAATGCTATAATTTCATTACAGACTTTGATTAGAATGATATTTTTTAATTCAAAGAAACTTCACGATATTTCACGATTTTTGCCTGTTTTTTCAATCTTTTAATGTAGGGGCTGGGTTTCCCTGCCCTTCTTAAAAGAACTTTTTATCCATGCAAAAACTTGCCATTTTCAAAGAACTAAAGAATTTTAACACAAAGGACACAAAGTTGGAAGACTCAAAGACCACTATTTAAGATTTTCACTTTTTGCACTCAAAATCGTATATTTCCCCAAAAACTTCACGATATTTCAC
>JBEICW010000154.1:0-6960 GCA_040383785.1 Ignavibacteria bacterium
AACAATTTTTATATTTATTATTAACTAAATTTGAATTGTAAAAATACAATATTTTGAATAATTATGTTAATAAAATTAAACCAAATGACTTGTTTAAATTAAAAGAGTAGGATATATATTGTTATAATGACTTAGAAATTTTTATTTTGAAGTTATTTGAATTAATTTGAAGTTTGGTTAGTATAGATGCTGTCTATATTTGAGTGTTTTTAAAAAAGTGTACAAATAGTGTACAATTTTTAAAAAGAAAATCCTTAAGTGATGAATTATCAATTACTTAAGGATTTTATTATGTACACCCTACAGGAGTCGAACCTGTAACCTTCTGATCCGTAGTCAGATACTCTATCCAGTTGAGCTAAGGGTGCGTAAAAAAACAACTAATCTCTTATTAAGAGTTTAGTTGTTATAAATTTTTTCAATTTTGTTGAGAATAGTATAAAAAGTTTAAAACTAATTAAGCAACAACTTTTAATTTTTCTACGAATTTAGCTAATGAAGATTTTCTATTTGCAGCAGTGTTTTTATGAATTACACCTCTGTAGGTAACTTTATCCAAAATGCTAAATGCACCTTTTAAGTTTTCAGAAGCTTCTTCGTAAGTTTTTGCCTCTCTGACTGCTCTTAAAGCTTTTTTAACTAATTTTTTATTAGTTCTATTGTAGTAATTTTTTTTCTTAGTTTGTTTAATTCTTTTCAGCGATGATTTGTGGTGCGCCATATTCTTAAATCTTAAAAATTATTAAAAATTATAATTGTCATTATATTAGATTACAAAAATAAAAAATATTATGTTAATAACCAAGATTTTCATAATATTTTCTTAATATTTTAATTTAATGTTAGTAACTTCGTAACTTATTGATTAATGTAAATGAAAAAATAATTTTAAAATTCACAAGTAAGTTTGAATTTTATGAGTTATGGATTTTAAAGAGTATGTGATTATTGAATTATAAAAATTATAAGTAAATTTTATGGCAATAACTTATAGATAATTTATAGTTAATCAATTAAAATAATTAGAAAATAATTAGAAAATAATTAGATAATAAATCTTGTTAAATAGGTCAAAAAATGCTTAAAGAACTTTTGAAACCAGATATAGAAGATTTGATTGATAATCGAGCTTGGAATGATTTGAGGGAAGTTTTATCTTCTTGGCCCTCACCAGAAATTGCAGATTTATTATTAGATATTGATAAAAAAGATAAAGTTCTTTTATTTAGAGCATTAACTCGAGAAATTTCATCAGACGTTTTTTCATATTTGGAATATGAAGACCAAGACGAATTATTAAAAGCCCTTTCTGACCAAGAGACGCGTGAAATCTTAGAAGATTTATCACCCGATGATAGAACGGCTTTGCTTGAAGAATTGCCAGCAAAAGTAACTTTAAGAATGTTAAATTTACTTAGTGCAGAGGATTTGAAAGAAGCCAGATTATTGCTGGGATATCCTGAAGATAGTGTAGGTCGTCGAATGACACCAGATTTTGTTGCAGTTAAGCAAGATTGGACAGTAAAACAAGCATTAGACCATTTGCGTGTATTTGGTAAAGATTCGGAAACACTTTATAGAGTTTATATTACTGATAAAAGTGGAAAATTGATTGACGACATTTTGCTTAGAAATATTATTTTATGTGATGAAACGGAATATATTTCTAAATTAATGGATTTTAATGTTGTTGCACTTTCTGCCTTTGATGACCAAGAAAAAGCAGTTAAAGTAATGGAAAAATACGATTTACATGCTTTACCGGTAGTTGATTCAAAAGGGTTGTTAGTTGGGATTGTTACATTTGATGATGTTTTTGACATTTATGAAGAAGAATCTACCGAAGATATCCAAAAACTTGGTGGTATGAGCCCAGTTTATCAATCTTATGTAAGTTCCAGTTCATTCAAATTATATCAAAAAAGACTTCCTTGGTTAATGGCATTACTCCTTACGAGTTTTGTGTCTGCGAGTTTGATTGACCATTATGAGTCAGTAAATCGAGCATATTTAATTTTAGCATCTTTTATTCCTATGCTAATAGGTAGTGCAGGTAATACAGGTACTCAATCTTCCACGCTAATTATTAGAGCTTTATCTACGGGTGATTTGGAATACACTGATTGGGGCCTAGTGATTAAAAAAGAATTAATTCTTGGATTATTTTTAGGTATTACTTTAGCATTGGTTGCGTTTTTAAGAGTGATTTTTAAAGGAAATAGTTTTTTTGATTTTGCATTAGTAATTTCAATATCAATGTTTGCAATGATAACTTGGGCTAATATTATCGGAAGTATTCTACCTTTGATTTTAGCAAGATTTAGATTAGATCC
Organism: Ignavibacteria bacterium; assembly: GCA_040383785.1. Lineage (GTDB taxonomy): Bacteria > Bacteroidota > Ignavibacteria > Kapaibacteriales > UBA2268 > JBDNHS01. The sequence goes on from JBEICW010000154.1 coordinate 2,334, forward strand.
AGCAGTAATTTCTAATCCATTAATTGCTACAATTTTGGATTCTACAGGGATTATGATTTATTATAATGTGGCTATTTATTTATTAGATTTTAAACTTTAAATAAAATAATTCAAAAATAATTCTAATAAAATTTGTAATAAATTCAACAAAATTTGTTTTTATTTAGAAATGTGCCATCAATGTTATAATTTTGTAATAATTTAAAAGAAAATAACTTAAATATAACTTTAATTAAACTTAAGTACTTCTATGCTTGAAAGTCATATAAATAGAATTATTGAATATTGTGATAAAATAATATCTCTAAAAGAGTTTTATTACCATGAAGATTTGAGCCAAATCGAAGATTTGCCTAATTTTTTGAGTTTGTATCTTAATTCTTTTATAAATCAAAAGGTAGAATCTGATTTAAATAAAATCAAAGATTTAAGTTATTATGATTTTAGTACTACCAAGAGTATTGAATTACTCACTGAATTTAGTACATTACTCAAAGAGCGTATATTCTTATCACAAGAACAATTAAAATTAATAATTATAGATTTAATTCATTTACATTTTAACTTTTTGATTAGACCTAAAAATACACTTTTAATTAGTTTTGAGAAAAATTCAGATTTACAAATTGGTTTAATTATAGAAAAATATCAAATATTTAATGAATATAAATATTTGACTAAAGGTATTTTCCATAAGCTTGACGATTTTTTGAATAAATCTAATGATATAAGTTATAAAGAATTAGAATCATTAATAGAACAAATAGATAGTGAACATATTTTTGGCAAGTCTGCAAAAGAGTTTATAACACTAGTTGATCCGATTTATAGTTTATTTGATATCAATGATAATGAGACTAACGAACAAATAGTTCCAACTGAAGCATTAATGATATTTTTTGATGACAAATCTTTATTACCAATAGTAGAATTATTAGAATCAAAATTCCACAATGAAAATCTCAAATTTGTTTCAAAAAAACAACTTTTAGAAATATTAGTCGAAATTTTAGACTCAATCGAAAATGAAACAGATATGTTTCAGTCTGATGATTTAGATTTTGACATTAATATAGTTAATATGGCTAACTATGATAATTTAGACAATATCGATAAATTTGAAAATATCGAAATTATAGAGGATGTAGAAAATAATATTTTAACAGAAAATTTAAATACTAATTATGAATTAAAAACTGAATTAACCGCTGATTTAGTAATTGATTCAAATTTTGAGGCTAAAAGTGATTTAAATGTTGAAGATGAATTACTGAAAGATGTTGATATTGATTCAAGTAAATTAGATGCAAATGATTTGAGTGCCTATGGTTTTGATTTATCAGATTTTGAAGATGACGAAGATTTTGTGGGTGAAGTAACTAAAGCGGATATATATATTGATGAAGATGCAAATGCAAATGTAAATGCAAATGCAGATTTAAATGTATTAGAAGATAGAGAAGAAGATATAATTTATACAAAAGATATTGATTTTAATTCTAAAGAATTAGATGAATTAAGTGACGTATTGAATAGTTTTAATAATGAATTTAAATTTAATGATGACGATAATTCAATAGATTTGAATGAATTAGACGAATTATTAAAATAGATTGATTTAGAAAAAAGGATAATAGTTAATAAATGAAATTTATTGATATAGCAACAATTGATGTAAAGTCTGGTCACGGTGGCAAAGGACACATGAGTTTTAGACGTGAAAAATTCGCACCCAAAGGTGGTCCCGATGGTGGTAATGGTGGCAAAGGAGGAGACGTAATATTTTTTACAGACCCACAATTAAACACACTATTAGACTTTAGATATAAAAGAGAATATTTTGCTGAAGATGGCAAACCTGGTGCAAAAAACAAAATGTACGGTAGAGATGGAATTCATGCTTTGATTAGAGTGCCAGTAGGAACAATTGTAAAAGATGCCGAAACTGATGAAATTTTAGCTGACTTAGACAAATCAAATGTGAAAATGGTATTGATGAGAGGCGGTAAAGGTGGAAAAGGTAATGCAGAATTTGCCACTTCTACTAACCAAGCTCCAAGATATTCTCAACCAGGTTTACCTGGTGATGAAAAAAAATTAGTATTAGAATTAAAACTAATTGCAGATGTGGGATTAGTAGGGTATCCAAACGTTGGTAAATCTACCTTGATTTCAGTTATTTCAGATGCAAAACCTAAAATTGCGGATTATCATTTCACTACTTTAGTGCCAAATTTAGGAATAGTTAGAGTTGAAGATTACAAATCTTATACTGTAGCAGATATTCCTGGCCTAATCGAAGGTGCAAGCGAGGGCAAAGGATTGGGACATCAATTCTTGCGCCACGTAGAGAGAACTAAGGTGCTTGTATTCTTACTTGATGGGAATAGTGATGACATCAAAAAAGATTATAAGGTTTTGAATAAAGAATTGAAAAAGTATAATCCTGAAATGCAATTCAAAAAAAGAATTATTTGTGTTAGTAAATGTGATGCAATAGAAGATGATAAAATCAAAAAACTAACAAAAATTATTGACAAAAAATCTGTAGATAAAGAATGTGAACACTTGATGATTTCTTCAATTACAAGACAGAACACTGAAAAATTAAAATATATGCTTTGGGATATTATCAAATCTGAATCTAAAGTAGAGCAGATTTTAGCTAAAGCAACCGAAATATTCTATGAAGAACAAACTTCAAACATATCTAATAAAAAAGATGATAATAATTAATCAAATTAATTTAAATAATATATAATAACAAAAATCGAATTCTGAGGTTTAGATGGATTATTTATTGACAGAAGAGCAGTTAATGCTAAGAGATATGGTAAGAAAATTTGCAAAAGAAAAAATTGACCCAATCTCTAACGAAATAGACAAAAAACACATGTTCCCAGCTGAAGTCATCAAAGAAGCTGGTGAAATGGGATTGATGGGAGTTTCTTACCCAACTGAATATGGTGGAGCTGGTATGGACTTTGTTTCGTATATGCTTACTATCGAAGAAGTTTCGAGATATTGCGCTTCTACTGGTGTAATCATTTCTGCACATAGTTCTTTGGTTTGCGACCCTATTTTTAGATTTGGTTCCGAAGAGCAAAAAATGAAATATTTGCCAGATTTATTAAGTGGAACAAAAATCGGTAGTTTTTCATTAACTGAAACAAGTGCGGGTTCTGACTCTGGTGCCACTAAAACTACTGCTGTATTAGACGGCGACGAATGGGTATTAAATGGTGCTAAAATCTTTGCTACAAATGGTAAAGAAGCAGATATATTTGTACTATTAGCAACTACCGACCCATCACAAAAAGTAAAAGGTGTAACAGGATTTATAGTTGAAGCAGGAACTCCAGGTTACAAAATTGGTAAAATTGAGCAAAAATTAGGTATTCATGGTTCATCAACAGCCGAGATTATCTTAGAAAATGTTAGAATACCAAAAGAGAATATGCTTGGCGAATTGAACAAAGGTTTCAAAATGGCAATGGTAACTCTTGATGGTGGTAGAATTGGTATTGCTGCTCAAGCTTTGGGTATTGCCCGCGCTTCGATAGAAGATGCAATAAAATATTCTAAAGAAAGATTCCAATTTAATCAACCAATCTCAAGTTTTCAAGCAATTCAATGGATGATTGCTGATATGTGGGTTAGATACGAAGCTGCATTTTTGCTAACTTGGAGAGCTGCCAAAATGAAAGATGCTAAACTTAACTATTCTCGTGAAGCAGCAATGGCTAAATTAGATGCGTCTGAGGCAGCGATGTTCTGTGCAAACAAAGCAATTCAAATACACGGTGGATATGGCTATACAGAAGATTTTAGAGTAGAAAGATACTATAGAGATGCAAAAATATGCGAACTATACGAAGGCACAAGTGAAATACAAAGATTAGTTATAGCAAGAAGTTTACTTGCAGATTAATCTTTTCTTGAGTTTATTAATAGAATTAAATTCTCATCAAATTTAATAATAAAGGGCAAATCAATTTGATTTGTCCTTTTAGTTTTATTAAAAATGCGGTGGATATTTATAAATCAATTTTAATTTATAAAAACCTTATCAAATAAATATTATAAATAAATATTATATTGTTACGTTTCAGTATTTAAAATAAGAAGAAAAATTAATGGAAAATCTATGGTAAAAGAATTAAATTCACTGACAAGAGAAGATTTGAAATCAATATTTCAGAAGTTTTTGATGAAAAACTTAGTGAACTAAAGATAAGTTTAATACCAAGTATTTCAGATGAAGAGATGGAAGATATCACTGAAATTTATGGGAAAAAACCTCAATTTGATAATAATTTTGAGGAATTAAATCTTGAACTATAAAATTGTAATTAATAAAACTTCAAGAAAATATCTTGATAATTTAGAATTAAAGACAAAACAAAAGATTTTGAATAAAATTAGTTTGACTAAAGATTGGTTAGAATCTAAATCAGTTTTAATGACTGATATAAAATCAATGCAAGGTGATTGGAAAGGCTATTTTAGACTTAGAGTAGGTAATTAGAATAATATATAAGTTAGAATCTAATAATGAAATGAGAATAATGTTTATTGAAAATATAGATAATAGGCGCGATATTTATAAATAATCTAATTGCAACAA
>JBEICW010000155.1:0-6946 GCA_040383785.1 Ignavibacteria bacterium
GAAAAAAATAATTTTATTTTCTTTTTTGAATTAATTTTGCTAAATTATACATTTTTTTATTTTCTGCTAAATCTATGGATTTCTCTTTATATTTAGGGTTTGATATTGTAATTAAATTATCATAAGAATGATTTTCATTTAAAATTTGTTTAGATTCCAATTGTAGATTGTTAGGTTCAAAAGTACTATTATTTCCTTCATTTATTCCACTAATATCACTTGTATCATTGCTAATTTTATTATTAAATTCGCTATTTCGATTTGTAAAATTAACTTGTGATTTCTTTTTATCTAATTTTGCTTTTATAGAATCTATATTATCATCTTCATTTAAATCAATATCAATATCAATATCAATATCTGTATTGTCAATTATACCATAATTATATTCTAATTCTTCATCAGAAATATCTTGGTGGTTAAATTTATCAATATTATTATCAATATTATTATCAATTTCTGATATTTTTTTTAGTTTGTCTAATAAGTTAATTTTATCTGAAAATCCATCTTTAAAATGATCAACTTCTATTACATATTCATTTTCAAAATCAAATTTTTTCAATTCATTTAATTCATTAAAATCTTCGTTACTTTTTAACTGTATTTTTTTTAGTTTACTTTTTAATTCATCATCAGATTTAATGTATAAATCATTATTTATTTCTTCATTATTTTTAAAATTTTCATTTATCGAGTTTTCATTTATCGAGTTTTCATTTATCGAGTTTTCATTTGCCATATAATCTTCAAATGTCCAAATATTATCTTCAACATCTTGGCTTTTATTAGCCATTTGATTTTTTAATTTAGATGCTAAATTGTCAAGTAGATTATCATTAGAGTGGCTTTCATTAATTTTATCTAACTGATTTTTATTTATTTGTTGAGTGTTTTCAATTTGTTTGTCAAGAAAATTAAAAACATTTTTATTAATTTTATTATTACTTTCAGAACTTTTTTTATCAACTAAATCTTTAGGGTCGTTTTTAACTTCTAAATTCAAATTAAATTCTTCATAAATATTATTTTCAAAATCAACATTTGCAAAATCATTATTTGAGTGATTTTTTTGTTTTTTTGATAATGATGCAAATTTTGATAATATATCATTTTCTGAGAAGAACAAGTCTGTATCATTTAAATTAATACTATTCTGTTCAATATTGAAATCTAAATTAGAACTATCTCCACCTCCAAAATTCATATCATCATCATTATCAAAATCCTCTTTTCCAAATGCTTTTGGATTGTATAATCTTTTGCTCATAGAAATTATTTCATCGTCAGGAATTGTAGCTAATAATTCATATTTTTCAAGTAAAATTTTAAATTCAGAATTATTACTACTCGCACAGTGAAAATACAATAATACTAATTCATAATTTGATAATTGAGCATGCAATAATTCTAAATAAAACTTAGATTTTTCTTTATCTTTTAAATTATCAATAAAATAAAGTATATTAAATAAATTTCTAAAATAGTGGCCCAAATCAGCTTGATATTCATCAAAAAACTGTTTGTAAGAATTGTCTACTATCCTTTGAATAATTGGTATAGTCAATTCCTCTGTCATTAAAATTTCTAATTGAGTATTAAAAAATCTTTTATAAATATCATAATACTCAACAAATGATTTTCTACCATATATTTGTCTAATTGTATTCGTACCTGAAATAAAATCTACACCAGTAATTTCCAATACAATTGAAGTAATAATTTCGTTATGGAATCTTAATAATTGAAAATATGTATTTTCATATTGTTGTTTGGCCTGAATGTCGGATTGTTTGCTAAACTCTTGAGTTTGTTTTACAACTTCATCAATTTGTTTAACTAATAAATGTTTTTGGTCTTCTAATTCAGATTTTTGGCTTGCTAATGATGCATAAAATAACAAAACCCCTGCCAATGCCCAAAGAGAACCAACAAAACCACCAATTAATTCAGCATAATGTGTAATATCATGTTTTGTAGAATCAAAAAATTCATTAAAACTACTTGTTAAAAAAACTAAAATAATAGCAACAATACCAATTATAATAAATATAATTGCTATTAATTCAAATGGGTCAACTTTCTTGTACCATTTATTATAGTTTTTTATTAATTTCATTTTTAAATAAATTTAAAAGTCAGTTTTTTTGTAAATTTACAAAATTAAGCAAATGTAGTAAACATTCTATAACAAATTTAATGCCTAAATAATTCATAAAAACCACATACTATTAATTAATTTAGTTTATAATTTAATTGAAATGTTTATTTGTCTGGTCGATGTAGTTAATGAAAATTTTTCATTATTTGTTACTTTGTGTAATTCTGGTATTATATAACCAATTGCACTTCCAACTAATGCACCAACAATAACATCTGTAGGAAAATGCGCACCTGCCTCAATTCTACCAAAACCAACCGCACTCGCCAAAAGCAAAGAACTTCCCCAAATGTATGGCAAATATTCAGAGTTTTGGTAATAATCACTATAAACTTTGGATAAAAACACCATAGTAGAAAATGCAACAGTTGTATGTCCGGAAAAAAATGAACGTCTGCTTTCAGCTGAAAATTTTTCGTCAATTGGAGCATTTGGGTTATAAACAAAAGGTCGAATTCTACCCGCTAATCCTTTACCCCAAGATGGCATTAAACCAGATAAAAGCAAGGTTTGTGTATACATTACTGTTATTGTTGTAAAATCTTTTCGCATTCCATTATCAATAAAATATAATGCAGGATATATAAGAGATGTTCCAACTAAAATATCGCTAATTTTTGATATATCCTTAGAATAATTATCGGCAGCAAATCTATCAAATGAATTAATGTCTTCTTTGTTAAGTGCATTGATTTCAGATTCGGTTAATGGTTGTAATTCACCATCAGGAAAAAAAGCAGCTATTCCATTTGCTAAGCCAACTCCATATATTATCAATTCGTTAGTTGTATTTAGTTGATATGGGGATTGTTGATCTGGACTTTGTGCATAAGTGTTAAATAAATTCAAATAAAATACAACAAAGAGCAAAGAAAAAAGTTGGATCTTATATACTAATTTATAGAATTGTTTTTTTTGCATTGTTTTAAATCTAAATTTAATAAGAATAATAAATTATATTTTTTTTTGATATAATCTATATGTTTTATAAACTTTTCCTTTCATTGTTGTAGTAAGTCCTTTTTTCATCATTTCATTATCTTCTAAAATCCATGATGCTTCTCCCTGAGTAATTCCTTTCGGAATACCTCTTGTTCCCATTTCCCAATACAAAACTGAATCAACACCTGTTTTTTGGTATTCTGGCAATACTCCAAGTACTATTATTCTCAACATATTAATTTTGCTTTTTTTAGTCAATAAGTGCCACAAGCCACTTACTATTCCACCTGATTTATTATGAATTAGTGTTTGGTTAATATCAGGAAGTCCAAGAGCAAAACCAGCAACTTTTCCATCAACTTCAGCAATCATTGTATATATAGGGTCAGCAATTTGCTTTAAATCATCTGCCAAAAAGTCAAATTCTTCGTCAGTCATTTTAACAAAACCCCAATTGGGTTGCCAAGCTTGGTTATACACATGCTTTAAAGTTGCAACATCTTTTTTGAATTGAGTTTTGTCTTTAAAATTTACATTTCTGATTGTGATTTTGAATTTATCTCTAATCAAATCATTTAATCTTTTCATTTTATCAGAAATATAATCTTTATTTACCAAATGGTATGCAAGTAAATCTTTCTCTTTAGCGTATCCAGATTTTTCAATCAAATTCATATAATATTTAGGGTTGTATGTCATTAGTATCACTGGCGGAGAGTCGAAACCATCTACAAGCATACCTACTTCATCATTCATTGAAGGATTAACAGGTCCTCTAATGGCATCTTTACCTTTGCTTTTAAGCCATTTTTCTGCTTCTTTAAATATAGCTTTTGCTGTTTCAACATTATCTTCACATTCAAAAAATCCAAAAAATCCTAAATTGTCATTATGAGTTTTATTGTGGTTATCATTTGTTATGCCAGCTATACGCCCTACTACTTTTCCATCTCTCTCAGCCAAAAACATTTGTATATCACTATGTTTGAAAAATGGATTTTTATCAATATTTAATAATTTTTGTCTATCCATTTTAAGTGGAGCAACAAAATTTTTGTCATTTTTATAAAATAGATATTGTGCATCAATAAATTTATTAACTTCTTTTTTGTTGTCAATAGCTCTTACATTTAACCCCATAATTTCCTCAAAACTTTTAAATTAATATTTAAAATTAATATTTTATATTTTATTTTCACAAATTAATAAATTATTTTAAAATTACTTTAAAAATTGTGTAAAAAAATAAAAATTTATGTAAAAATAAAGAAAGACTGCCTTGTAATAAAGCAGTCTTTTAAATCTATTAATATTAAATTAAACTTGTTAAAATATAATATTCTTTTAGAACAATAATAATAATTTAAGTATTATTAACTTAAAGTATTTTCTCCTGGTTCCCATTCGCAGGGTGTTAATTTACCTGTTTGTAATGCTTTTAATACTCTTAAAATTTCTTTTGAATTACGACCCACAGCTTCAGGGTGAATTACAGAATATTGTAATTTACCATCTGGATCAATAATATATAAACCTCTAAGAGCATAACCAGTTTCTTGTTTTAAAATATTATATTTTGATGCATTTGTACGAGTAAAATCAGCTAACATTGGGTAAGGTAAATTAACCAATGGTCTTTCTGACTGTCTCCAAGCTAAGTGTGAAAAATGAGAATCTGTAGAACAAGCTATAACTTCGCAATTTAAAGCTTTAAATTCTTCGTAATGTTTTCCAAATTCAGAAATTTCTGTAGGGCAAACAAATGTAAAATCTAATGGGTAAAAGAAAAATACAACCCATTTACCTTTAAAATCTTCTAATGAGATTTTTTTGAATGCGTTATCTGGTGTTAACTGAGTTGCATCTCCACCAACTACTGCTGTCCCTTCAAATATAGGAGCGTTTTGTCCAACTAATAATGACATTATTTATCTTTATAATTAAATTTTTAAAAAAATATATTAATTCATAGGAACAAACAAATTGTTTTTCAATTTTAGTGCAAAGTTAATTCAAATAAGATTTCAACATCCACATCAATTTTTCTTGTTCACGAATATAGTCGCTCATAAGAGCATTTGTTCCTTCATCATTTGCATCATTAGCCATATTTAGAATTTCTCTTTCTGAAATGATTATAGAAGTTAATGTTTCAATTATAGATTTTAAGGCAATTTTTCCATCAGAAATATCGCTTGCTTCTTTTATTTGACTTTTTTTGATATAATCTGAATAAGTATGAATTGGAGTGAAACCAAGTGTTAAAACTCTTTCAGCAATTTCATCAATTTTTAATTGTGCATCATTGTAAAGTTCTTCAAATTTCAAATGTAGTTCAAAGAATTTTTCGCCTTTAATATTCCAATGAAATCCACGTAAATTCATATAGAATAACTGAAAATCACTTAATAAATTATTTAAATTTTCAGCCACTTCTTTTGACTTTTTGCTGTCTAAACCAATATGATTTAAGTTCTTATTTTTATACATCTTAGACCTACTATATTTAATTGATAGTTATTATATTTTAATTAGTTATAGACGTAAAAAATGTATTTTTAGTTTAAAAAAATGTTTTTATAAGATATGTTTATAATCTTGGAATAATTTGTTTTTGATTAATTCTATTTATCTAAATCATTATTATAAATTTCAATAGCAATTTTAACAAATCCATTTGCTTTTGAAATCAATTCAGTAGCAATATCTAAATCTACTTTACATTTTGCCATTATTATTGCTAATTTTACATTTCCTTTGCTTTCATTTAATAAAAAATTAGCTTGTTCATAATCTATTATACAAATTTCCATTAATGTTTTTTTAGCCCTCTCTATTAACTTTGCATTTTTCAATTGCAGGTCAATCATTATATTATTATATGTTTTGCCTAACTTTACCATAGAAGCAGAAGTAAGCATATTTAAAACCATTTTTTGAGCAGTTCCAGATTTCATTCTTGTTGAGCCAGTAATAACCTCTGCACCAATTACAGGATTTATTAAACAATCATACAATCCGATTGATTTTGAAAATTCATTTTGTTCGGCTGTGGTTATAAAAATTACAAAACAACCCAATTCTTTAGCATACTGCATTGCACCCAATACAAATGGAGTTCTTCCAGATGCTGCAATTCCGCAAATAACATCATTTTTATTGATTAGTAATTCTGTCAAAGCTATTTTACCCATTTCCATCGAATCTTCAACACCTTCTTTGGCTTCATACATTGCGTCTTTTCCACCTGCGATAATTGCTTTTACCATTTCAGGGTCAGTTCCAAATGTTGGTGGACACTCTGAAGCATCAACTACACCTAACCTTCCAGAAGTACCTGCACCAACATAAATCAGCCGTCCATTATTTCTAAACCTAAGTGTAATATTATCAACAGCATTAGCAATATTATACAATTCATTTTCTACAGCAATTGCAACTTTTTTATCTTCGCTGTTAATTATTTTCAAGATTTCAATTGTTTCCAATTTATCAATATTTAATGAACTTACATTATTACTTTCTGTGGATAAATTTCTGATTTCATTAAATAAAGCTATGTTTTCTGAAATATTTTGACTATTATTATTATTTTTTAAATTTGGAGATTGCATTTATTTACAATTATTATTTTTAAATTTGTAAAAATATATTTTATTATTTACTAATTTCAATTTCACTGACTAATTTAAAAATTAAATAGAAATTTAAAAGAAAAAAAATGAAACTAAAATCAACATTAACTATATTTTTACTTTTTGTATTATTTGTTTATTCACATAAAATTATTGCACAAATTATGCCAAGCAATAATTTTAAATATAAACCACAAATTTTTGATTC
>JBEICW010000156.1:0-6940 GCA_040383785.1 Ignavibacteria bacterium
ATTGTGTATTTTCATATTTAGAGAATATAAAATTTAGTTCATTATTAACATTATTTTTGATTCTAAAAACACATCACACTTTCCAATATTCTCTGTCTAAGCTGCGGTATTGGATTGCTTCGCTTACGTGTTCTATTTGGATAGATTCGCTACCAGCAAGGTCTGCAATAGTGCGGCTTACCTTCAATATTCTATCATAGGCGCGTGCCGAAAGCCCTAATTTAGTCATTGCCATTTTTAATAGACTTTCTGATGCTGGAGTAATTTCGCAATGAAGTTTTATTTCTTTAGTGCCCATATCTGCATTTTTGTGTATATCTTTTGCTGTTGTAAATCTTTCAATTTGCTTATTTCTTGCTGTTACAACTCTCTCTCTGACTACTTCCGATGATTCTGAAACTCTTTTTGAAGATAAATCATTAAAATTAACTGCTGGCACTTCGATATGAATATCAATTCTATCCAAAAGTGGTCCCGATACCTTGCTAATATACTTTTGCACCTGCTGTGGTGTGCAAGAGCAGTCTTTGGTTGGGTCGCCAAAATTTCCACACGGGCATGGGTTCATTGAGCATACTAACATAAAATTCGCTGGAAATTCTACAGTCATTTTAGTTCGCGAAATTGCAATTCTCTTCTCTTCAAGTGGTTGCCTCAATACCTCCAAAACATTTCGAGCAAATTCCGGCAATTCATCTAAAAATAAAACTCCGTGATGCGAAAGCGAAATTTCCCCTGGGCGAATTTTATTCATTCCACCACCCACAAGAGCCGCATCTGAAATTGTATGGTGTGGCGAACGGAATGGGCGAGTAGTAACCAATGCCTCCCCTTTAGCCAACATACCAGCAATACTATGAATTTTGGTAGTTTCAAGCGATTCGTTCAAATCCAAATTTGGCAAAATAGTAGGTATGCGTTTGGCAAGCATAGTTTTTCCACTTCCGGGCGGTCCTATCATTAAAATATTATGTCCCCCAGCGGCTGCAATTTCCATTGCCCTTTTTACATTTTCTTGCCCTTTTACGTCCGACAAATCAACATTTGACCTTTGGTAGCCATCTTCAAAAAGTTTTGCAATATCAATTACTGTTGGTTCAATAATTTTATCGCCATTTAGATAATCAATTACATCACGCAAATTATTAACCGCAATTACTTCCAAATCCCCCACCAATGCTGCTTCCTTGGCATTTACTTCTGGCAATATTATTTTTTTATAACCTTTCTTTTTAATTTCTAATGAAATTGGCAAAAGTCCATTTACTGGTCTTAGTACTCCTTCTAAAGACAACTCCCCTATCGTAATAATGCCTTCCAAAGCACTATTTTCAATAACACCCATTGAGGTCAAGATTCCAATTGCAATTGGTAAATCAAACCCGCTGCCTTCTTTGCGAATGTCGGCTGGTGCTAAGTTTACTGTGATTTTTTTGTGTGGAAATGGATATCCTGAGTTTTTAATGGCAGCCGTTACTCTTTCACGAGATTCTTTGACTGCTGCATCGGGCAAACCCACAACAGTAAATGCTGGCAATGCACTATCCATGTGAGTTTCGATTTCTATAACAAATGCGTTAATTCCAAAAACGGAAGCTGAAAATAATTTTGAATACATTTTATTTGATTTTTAATTTGATTTTCATAATTATAAGAATTACAATTTAAGAAAATATCTTTTATCTACATGATGTTTTTATTTGTAATTTGAAATTAAATAATAATCTACTTACAATATTATAACATTTTTTTAGTATTTTTGTTTAATTCAAAATAATCAAACTTTATTTCATTTTATTATGATTACACTTAATGATTTTGCAAAGCAAAAAAAAGTATTTTTAGTTGCACATAGAGGGTCTTCCGAAAAGCATTTTGAGAACACAATTGATGCATATTTAGATGCTGTGGATTCTAATGTTAAAATGATTGAAGTTGATTTGCAGGTAACAAAAGATAATCAAGTAATTGCTTGCCATAATAGTGAAATTAATTGTTTGGTTGATAATAGCCAAAAACCCATAGATAATTACAATTATAATGAAATAAATCAGGTATTAGCTGAAAATTCTAAAACAATCGAAAAAAATTGCGAAAGTAATATTTATATTTATAAACCTGAAACCCCATTTGATGCTAAAAAATTTAATGTAATTACTTTGCCATTACTTGCTGATGTTATCAAAAATATTTATGACAAAGCATATTTGATTTTAGAAATTAAGAGTAATTTTACTGAAAAAGATATAGATAAAGCTGAGGTTATTTTAAATGAAGTTAAAAGTTGTAATTATTTAGAACAAACACTTTTTGCATCATTTGATGTAAATATTTTGACAAAACTAAAAGAACTTTATCCTGAATGTCATCTTGCAGTAATCAAAAATCCATACAAGGAAGTTACTCCTTCTGATTATCTTAAGTTATTGAGTTATGACGCTTTTATATGTTCGGTAGTTGAAATTAATGACAGAATTAGCGATGATGCACATAAAAACAACATATTTTTGGGGATTTATTCTACTGATACATTGGAGCAATTAGAGTTAGTCAAAAAATATAAAGCAAATGCAATTGTTACAAATTATCCTTCAAAAACATTGGAATTAATCAAAGAAAATAATTTGTTTGATTTAGAAGATTTGTTACTTTAGTATTTACTTTTACTTAATTCAAAACAATATGGCTTTCATTAATACAATTTACCCAAAACAAAACTTACTCAATTTCAATAACTTACCTTTATTATTAATTATTTCACTTGAGCGAATTTCTTGGTGGGTTTTGATTATTCAATTTCCAATTTATCTCACACAAAAAGGAATAAATGGACTGAATTGGGAGCAAATCCACAAAGGGTATTTATATTCGGTATGGGCGATTGTACAAAATATCTCCCCTATTTTTTTGGCATTTATAATCGATAAAATCGGCAAAGGAACTTCAATTAAAATCTCTTTATCATTTATTTTTCTCTCATACTTACTACTTTCATATTTCGGAAATGGTTATTTAATTTCTATTGCAATTTTTATTTTTGCTGTTTTTAGTGGCAGTTTAAAGGTATCTACACTTAGTTTGTATAGCAAAATCAACTCTAAAAACACTAGCAAATATCACTGGGCTTTTTATGTATTTATAATTAATTTTTCAATCTTTTTTATAGGCACACCACTCGCTTTTTACCTCAAATCTATTTCTTGGTCGGCGGTATTTTTGTGTTCGGCTTTTTGTATTTTAGTTGCATATTTTATCTCATATTTGCTTAATTCAGATACGAAAATAGTTGAAAATGAGGGTATTACTACTCAAAAAGTAAATATTTCTACTGAAATTGATAATCTCAAAAGCATTTTAAAAAATAAAAACTATGTAATTCCAATAATTGCAATGAGTTCATTTTACATAATTTATATGATATTTTATGAATATTTGCCAAATTATATTTTTGATTGGATAAATACAAATGACTTGATTACTCAATTTGGGGTTAGTGATAAATTACAAATCGAAACAAGTTTGGGGCAACAAATCAGCTATGAATGGTTTTATAATCTCAATACTGGGAGCATAATTCTGCTAATTTTCCCGATTACTTTTATAATTCATAAATTCAAAACTAATACAATTTCAGCACTAATTTTGGGCTTAATTTTAATAACTTTTGGGATTTATCTTTGTTTTGCATTTAAAATTGGGCTTGCATTGTCGGTTGGGATATTAATTTATACACTTGGCGAAATGATTTGCAATTTATTTCTGCTAAAGTGGGCAGAAGAAAACTCCACCCCAAATAACGAAGCAAAATACTTCGGCTTTTTGAATATTGCATCAACAATAGGATATGTGATTGCCTCAATTTCTGGCTCAATTTACTTCAAACAAATAGCCGAAAAAAGCAGTATAATCAAAGCCAATCATCTTAATTACGAACTAATAAACCCACAAATCACTAACGACCTTTGGTACAAATTCCAACCATACACATACATCTATCCATTTATAATAATAGGGATAATTTCAGTAGTTGTAATGGTAGTGGTTAGGATGAAGAAAAATAATTTTAATGTAAAATCATTTTTGTAAAATAAAATAAATCAAGATAAGTCAATATTAAAAATATTTAAAGGCAAAAAAATGATTGAAGTTGAAAATATCACAAACCAAGATTTATTATTAATTTTTAAATCAAAACCTGAAAGTGAGCTTATAAGTTTATTGGAAGAAGTTTTGGTCTATAATGATACAACCCCACTTAATAATTATGAAAAAGAATTAATTACTGAAAGTATGAATGAATACCATTTAGGAAATGTTGTTAAATGGAACAATTAAACATACTTTTCACTAAAAGTTCTATTAAAGAATATAAAAAGTTACCCTTAGGATATAAAAAACTAATAGATAATGTATTAGATAAATTATCAAAAAATGAACTAATTGACATTAAACCAATTCAAGGCGAGATAGATATTTTTAGAATTAGAGTTGGTAAATACAGAATATTAATAAAGAAAATCTTACCAGATGTATTAGTTATTAAAATTGATGTAAGAGGTGATATCTATAAATAATATCACAAAATAAACCACCCTTACCATAATTTAAAATGATTAATTTCGTTTATACATAACTTTTTACTTAATTTATTTTAATAAACTCATTTTTATCAATTAAACTAATTTAAATCATTATGGTAGTTGCAGTAGTTGGAGCCACAGGACTTGTTGGACGTAAAATGTTACAAGTATTAGCAGAAAGAAACTTTCCATTAACAAGTTTAAGATTATTTGCATCTGAAAAGTCTAAGGGTAAAAAAATTGAGTTTAAGGGTAAAGAGTATGAAGTTGAGGTATTAAACGAAAATTCTTTTGAAGGCATTGATGTTGCATTATTTTCGGCTGGTAGCGATTCGAGCAAAGAATTTGCCCCAATTGCAGCAAAGCACAAATGTTTCGCAATAGATAATAGCAGTGCGTGGCGTATGGTGAAAAATATCCCGTTAGTAGTGCCAGAAGTTAACTCACACCACCTAACAAGCGATAGTTATATAATCGCAAATCCAAATTGTTCAACAATTCAATTAATGGTTGCACTAAAGCCAATTCAGGATAATTTTGGGTTAAAAAGAGTAATTTGCTCTACATATCAGTCAATTACTGGTGCTGGGCAGAGCGGTTTAGATAAATTAAACTCCGAAATCGAAGATGAAACATTAAATCAAGAAACACATAGAATTGCATTTAATACTATGTTCCACCCATTTGCTGATAATGGCTTCACAATAGAAGAAAATAAAATGATTAACGAAAGTCGCAAAATCTTAGACTTGCCAAATCTAAATATTGCTGTTACTTGCGTTAGATTACCGATAATTGGCGGACACGCAGAGTCGGTTAATTTCACAACCGAAAAACCATTCACTATGCCAGAACTAAGAGAAACTCTATCTCAAATGGAAGGTTTGGAAGTGGTTGATGATATAGAATCAAGCAACTACCCTACCCCATACCTTGTAAATGATAAAGATGGCGTATTTGTTGGCAGACTTAGAAATGACGTAACTGCAGAAAACTCAGCATATATGTGGGTAGTATCAGATAACTTACGCAAAGGTGCAGCAACCAACGCAGTTCAAATAGCCGAAAAACTTTTAGAAATGGGCTTAGTGAAGTAAGATAATTAGAATTGTAATGATTTTAATTATTCAACAATCTTCATTTTACCTAATTTTGAATCAAATATATCTTGGTTTATTGGTTTGATTTTTACTAAAAATTCCGAACCTGTGTCTGTATCTTTTTGTTCTAATACTTCTGCATATTTGAAAATAAATGAAACTAATGACATTTCAGAGTATTTTAAAAAGATTTTTGATATTACACTTTGTTCATCAAATTTCTGTTGCATTAGTTTATGCAAATCTTCAAGATGACTTCCTTTTGTTGCCGAAATAAACACAGAATCTTCATATTCATTTTTTAGACTATTTAAAAAATATTCATCACTTTCTAGTTTGTCTATTTTATTGAAAACCATGATGATTTTCTTTTCTTCGATATGTAATGATTTTAGCGTGTCATTTACAACTATTATTTTATTTGTAAAGTCAGGGTCTGATACGTCAACAATATGTAATAGATAATCGGCTTCTTTAACTTCTGCTAATGTAGAACGAAATGAAGCAATTAAATGTGCTGGCAGGTCTCTAATAAATCCAACAGTATCACTTAATAAAGAATCTTGACCGTTTAGTAATTTGAATGCGCGTGTAGTAGTATCAATTGTAGCAAATAACTCATCTTTTACATATACATCAGCTGCTGTGATTTGTTTCATCAAAGTTGATTTACCTGAGTTAGTATAACCAACTAATGCAAATTTTAATATATTTTCGCGTCCTTTTCGCTGTTGTAAACTTTGTTTGGCTATTACTTCTAATTTGTCAGTGAGATGACTTATCTTTTCTTTGATAATCCTTCTATCAGTTTCAATTTGAGTTTCCCCAGGACCGCGAGTCCCAACTCCTCCACTTTGTTTTGAAAGGTGAGTCCACATACCAGTTAATCGAGGTAATAAGTATTTGAGCTGAGCCAATGAAATTTGAATTTTTGCTTCGTTTGATTGAGCTCTTTTAACGAAAATATCTATAATTAACCCACTTCTATCAATAACTTTGCATTTTAACATTTCGGCTAAATTTCTTTGTTGCATTGGTGATAAGTCATTATCAAAAATTGCAACATCAATTTTATTTTCTAAAATATATTCTGCCAATTCTTCTACTTTTCCTTTTCCAATTAGAGTTGTTCTATTTGCTTTTAGTAATTCTTGGTGAAATTTATCTACTATTTCAACTCCAGCAGTATCGGCTAAAGAAATCAATTCATCTAATTTTGCTAAAGCAGATTCCCTATTATTTTTTTTCAAAATAAATGAA
>JBEICW010000157.1:0-6937 GCA_040383785.1 Ignavibacteria bacterium
AATAAAATAATTTACCTTATATTTGTAGTCTTGTTCATTTGTAAATACGAGAAATATAATGGTGCTGTAGCCAAGTGGTTAGGCAGCGGTCTGCAAAACCGTCAACGCTGGTTCGAATCCAGTCAGCACCTCAAATTAAATTATTTAATTTATTAAAAAAAATTATCATGGCTAACACAAGTGATTTAAAAGTAGGTACAGTAATAAAATTTAATGGTGAAAATGCTGTTGTTACTGACTTAGAATTTAGAAAACCTGGAAAAGGTGGAGCATTTTATAAAACCAAATTACGTTATATGAAATCTGGTAGATTTGCTGAAAACACATTTAATTCTGGCGAAACTGTAGAAATAATTAGGGTTGAAACTCGTAATTATCAGTTTTTATATAGAGAAGGAAATAATTTTATTTTTATGGATGCAGAAACTTATGACCAAATTTATGTTGACCAAACATTTGTTGGTGATGGTGCAAAGTTTTTAAAAGAAAACCAAGATTTACAAATTGTATTTGATGGTGATGATGTTATGCAAGTTTTGATGCCAGCACACGTAAATTTGAGAATTACCAATACTGAGCCGGGCCTTAAAGGTGATACAGCTACCAATGCATCTAAACCAGCAACAGTTGAAACTGGTACTGAAATTAAAGTTCCATTGTTTGTAAATGAAGGTGATTTAATTAGACTTGACACTAAGAACGGTGCCTATATTGAAAGAGTTAAAGAATAACTTTAAGTAATTATAACTTTTATACTCTTAGTATATTCATTTATTTAATAAAAAATAAAAATTTAAGGCAATTACATTAGTGATTGCCTTTTTTGATATGTATCACAAAATAAGTTTAAAAATGACTAAATATTGTTTGTATCATTTTGTCAGATGTTTTACACATTTGATATTTTTGATTTAAATTAAAAATTTAATATTTTAAAAAATAAATAACATTTTACCTAAATATTAACATTTAAATTTTTGGTAAAATTATTGCTTGTGTATATTTAAAAATATAATTGACAAAAGTTAAGGTAATTGATTATTATGGCAAAGAAAAAAGAAGTTTTAATAAATATTGAAGACTCTGGAACACAATCTTATATTCCAAAAAGATTAACAATATTACCTCTAAAAGATGTGGTAATTTATCCAAATATGATTTTTCCTATATTAATTGGAAGAGTACAATCTCTCAAATCAGTTTCAGTGGCTGTAGATAGAGACAAATACATAATGGTCATTACACAAAAAGATAACAGTGTAGAAGAGCCATCTTTTGATGATTTGTATAATTATGGAACAATTTGCAAAATAATTCAAGTTTTAAGACTACCTAATAATTTATTAAAAGTTTTGGTAGAAGGTGTCTCAATTGGTAAAATCACAAAAAAACATAAAAATAAAGAATTTTTAGAAGTAGATGCTTCATCATTGTTTTTGGGATTTGATGAAAATGATAAAGAACTAATGGCTACAGTAAGACACTCTTCTGATTTATTTTCAGAATATGTACAAAATTCACCTCAGTTACCACAAGAAATAATTGGTGCTTATACAAATTTGCAAGAGCCATTTAGAAAAGTTTTTTATGGAGCTGCTAACATTCAAACTTCTATAGCTAATAAACAAAAGATTTTAGAAGCTGGCGATTTGAAACAAATATTTTATCAATTTGCTTCAGTTCTAACTACAGAATTAGAATTGTTGAAATTAGAAGATGAAATTGATACTAAAATTCACGACACAATTCAAAAAACACAAAAAAAATATTATATACAAGAGCAAATTCGTGCTTTACAAAAAGAATTAGGTGATGAAGATGATTCAATTCCAGAAATCTTAGCGATTAAAGAAGCAGTAGAAAATGCCAATATGCCTGAAGAAATTAAAACTAAAGCATATGACGATTTGGATAAATTGCGTAAAACTCCAACTTTATCTCCAGAATTTTCTGTAAATAGAACATATTTAGAATTACTTTGCTCAGTGCCTTGGGACAAAAAATCTCAAGATAATTTTAATATAAAAAATGTAAAAGCAACTCTTGATGAAGACCATTATGACCTAGAAAAACCAAAAGATAGAATTTTAGAATATATTTCAGTACTTAATATGGTTGGTTCACTTAAAAAACAAATTTTGTGTTTTGTTGGACCTCCAGGTGTTGGAAAAACTTCTTTAGGGCGTTCAATAGCTAAATCTCTTGGTAGGGAATTTATCCGTATTTCGCTTGGTGGAGTTAGAGATGAAGCAGAAATACGTGGTCATAGAAGAACATATATAGGGGCAATGCCTGGAAAAATTATTCAATCAATGAAAAAAGCTGGGACTATAAATCCTGTAATTCTATTAGACGAGATTGATAAAATGTCAACTGATTTTAGAGGTGACCCATCCTCTGCATTATTAGAAGTTTTAGATCCTGAGCAAAATATCAATTTTAATGATCATTATCTAGAAGTTGATTATGACTTATCAAATGTGATGTTTATTACAACTGCAAATGTTAAGTATGATATTCCTTTACCATTGCTTGATAGATTAGAAGTAATAGAATTGGGCAGTTATCTTGACCCAGATAAACTTGAAATAGCAAAACGTCATATCTTACCTAAACTCAAAAAAGAATTAGGGCTTGACGAATATAATGTTGATTTTACTGATAGCGCATTGATGAAAATTATAACTGAATATACAAAAGAGGCGGGTGTTCGTAATTTAGAAAGAACAATTGCATCTGTATTGAGAAAATTTATAAAAGAATTAGTTATTGATTTTAATGAAAAAGAAGTTATAAATACCAATATTGATAATGAGATATTAAATATAGCTCTAAAAGATAATCCAAAATTTGTAAAGGCATTAAAAAAACGAAAAATATTAATTGATGACAAAAAAATTGAAGAGTATTTAAAAGCACCAAAATTTAAAGTTAGAAAAGAAGACTTAGAAGATAAAATTGGTGTTGCAACTGGACTTGCTTGGACTAGTGTAGGAGGTGATACATTACCTGTAGAGGTTACAATCATGCCTGGTACTGAGAAATTAACACTTACTGGTAAATTGGGTGATGTAATGAAAGAATCTGCTTCAGCTGCTTTATCTTACATACGTTCTAATTATGAAAAATTGGGAGTAGATGAGAATTTCAGTAAAAATAAAGAGATTCATATTCACTTCCCAGAAGGAGCAATCCCAAAAGATGGACCTTCTGCTGGCATAACTATTACTTTAGCACTTATTTCGGCAGCAAGAGGCATTTATCTAAAAGGTAATCTTGCAATGACAGGTGAAGTAACTCTTAGAGGAAATGTATTACCAATTGGTGGATTAAATGAAAAATTATTAGCAGCAAAAAAACTTGGTATAACAGAAGTGATTGTTCCCAAAGATAATCAAAGAGATGTAGAAGAAATTAGTGATGTTATTAAAAGTGATTTGAATATTCATTTTGTGAAACACATTGACGAAGCGTTACATTTTGCTTTTCCTAATTTTGACGTGGAATATAAAAATACAAAGATAGAATTAACTAAAGTGGTCACTTCAAAGTCAAAAAAGAAAACAAAATAATTTTTTGATTTTTTATTGATAAACAAAATATTAAAACTAAATAGGGGATATTTTCCCCTATTTTTGTAATTTAAATGTTTTATATTATATTAAGTAAAATGTTTAATATTATAATCATCAACTATTTAGTTCTACCAATTACATTTTTATTATTAACTTTATCTATTGGTTCCCAAATTTCAATTTTATTCCCATCAATATCCATAATATTAACAAATCTACCATAATCAAAATTTTCAATTGAGTCTAAAATTATTACGTTATTATTTTTTAGATTTATCAATAATTCATCTAATTTATTAACTCTATAATTTATCATAAAATCTTTAGTTGATGGCTCTATATATTTACTTTTTGAGTTAAATATACTCCTCTGGGTAGATGCTTTTGGGTAGGTCTATTCCTTGATACCATTCAAAATTTGTAACATTTTCATCAATTTTAAGACCTAAATTAATTTTGTACCATTCTTTTAGTTCTTTGGGCTTATCTGACTTGAAAAAATTACCACCAATGCAAGTAAATCATGCTTTATCTGATAATTCTTGGTTATTCAATAAATTGCTATAAGCAAATCCAAAAGCAAACATAACGATTGATAAAATCAAAAAAATCAAATTTAAAAACCTAAATTAGTAAATTTAAAATACAATTATTTACAAAAATAAATAAATATAGACAATTTTATATAAAACCAAACACATTATATTACATACTTTAAATAAATGAAATAAAATGTAAACATAATCAATTTAAAGTAAGAGAATGCTAAATATTTTTCTTAATTTTGTATAATTAAATAGTACATTTTTCATTTAATCATATTTGTTTGGAGTAATATAATGTCACTTAAAATAGCTTTAAACGGCTTTGGTAGAATTGGTAGAATCGTAGTACGTGAATTGTTTAATCGCAAAGCGGATTTCGAATTAGTGGGTATTAATGACTTAACTGATGCAGCTACTTTGGCTCATTTATTTAAATATGACTCTGTACAAGGAAAATTTTCTGGAACTGTAACATCTGATGAAAATTCAATAACTATAAATGGACAAAAAATAGCAATTTCTGCAGAAAAATCTATAGAAAATTTAACATGGGGTAATGTAGATGTTGTTATTGAAGCTACTGGTGTTTTTACAAGTAGAGAAGCATTAAACAAACACATTTCGAATGGTGCAAAAAGAGTTGTATTGACAGCACCAGCTAAAGATACTTTAGATGCTACAGTTGTTTTAGGCGTTAATGATGAAGTGCTTACAGGTAATGAGCAACTATTATCTAATGCATCTTGTACAACAAATTGCTTAGCTCCTATGGTTAAGGTATTAAATGATAAATTTGGCGTTGAATTAGGATTTATGACTACAATTCACGCTTATACAAATGATCAAAGAATTTTGGATTTACCACATAAAGATTTGAGAAGAGCAAGAGCAGCAGCTGTGAATGCAATTCCTACTTCGACTGGTGCAGCTAAAGCAGTTGGTTTAGTTATTCCAGAATTAGCTGGTAAATTAAAAGGTTATGCAGTTAGAGTGCCATTGCCAGATGGTTCACTTACAGATTTTACTGCAACTCTAAAAACTCCAGCAACTAAAGAAGAAATCAATGCTGCTATGAAAGAAGCATCAGAATCATATTTAAAAGGTATTTTAGAATATTCAACTGAACCTTTGGTATCTTCAGATATTATTGGTAATCACCACTCTTGTATTTTTGATTCTCAATTAACTGATGTTAATGGAAATTTGGTTAAAGTAGTTGGTTGGTATGATAATGAATTTGGCTATTCTTGCAGAATTGCTGATTTAGTAATGAGATTAAAATAATTATATTAAATAAATAGTTGAATTTAAGAGATTTCTACGAAATGGTTACTTTGATAAAAGTAACCATTTCTTGTTAAATTAAGTAAATTGTATTCTAATAATTATTAAATGAGTAGATAAATGATAAAACACATAAAAAATGCAGAATTATCAGGCAAAAAAGTATTAGTAAGAGTTGATTTTAATGTTCCAATCAAAGAAGGTAAAATCACTGACGATAGTCGTATAGTTGCAGCAATGCCCACAATTAATAGAATTATTGAGCAAGGTGGTATTCCAATTTTAATGTCTCATTTGGGCAGACCTGATGGAGTAGTTAATCCTAAATATAGTTTAAAACCAGTGGCAGAATATTTAAAAGATAATTTACATTACAAAGTAAATTTTTCCGAAGATTGTGTTGGAGAAACTGCAAAAAATACTATATCAAATACTAAAGTTGGAGATGTAGTTTTATTAGAAAATTTAAGATTTTATGCTCAAGAAGAGAAAAATGATTTAGAATTTTCTAAAGAATTAGCATCACTTGCTGATGTTTATGTAAATGATGCATTTGGTACTTCACATAGGGCTCATTCAAGCACTTATGGCGTTGCTACATTATTTACTGAAAGATATTCAGGTTATTTGATTTTTAGTGAGATAGAGCATTTGGGTGCTTGTATTACTAATCCAATTAAACCATTTACAGCAATTATTGGTGGTGCAAAAATTTCTGGTAAAATTGATGTGATTGAAAATTTATTACAAAAGTGTGATAATATTCTAATTGGTGGTGGTATGACTTTTACTTTCTTAAAAGCTATGGGATATGAAATTGGTAATTCACTTTTGGAAGCTGATAAAATTGAATTAGCAAAAGAGTTGATTGCTAAAGCAAAATCAATGAATGTTAATTTAGTACTACCAACTGACGTAATAGTAGCCGATGAATTTAATAATGATAGCCAATCGCAAACTGTTTCTGTAGAAAATATTCCTGTTGGGAAAATAGGTATGGATATTGGTGAAGACACAATTCAAAACTATAAAAGTATAATTTTAAGTTCAAAAACTGTACTTTGGAATGGTCCAATGGGAGTTTTTGAAATGCCAAATTTTGCCAAAGGTACATTTTCTATAGCTGAAGCATTAGCCGAAACTACGAGCAATGGTGCTAAAACTATAATAGGTGGTGGTGATTCTGTTGCTGCAATTAAGTCTATGAATTTTGAAGATAAAGTTACTTTTGTTTCAACTGGTGGTGGTGCATCCTTGGAATATTTAGAAGGCAAAGAATTACCTGGAATTAAGATTTTGGAAATGTAGAATTTAATCCAATTTTCATAAAAAACTTCTCAATTAATTTTATAATTGAGAAGTTTTTTATTTTTAAGTAATTTCTTTGTTGTTCTCAATTAATTTTAATTTTTCATTATTACTTTTCACAAAATAAATCAATGCAAATACTAATGGGATTAAAAAAACATCATCACGTTTGTGAAATTCAGTAGTGAAAAATGAAACAAAAATAAAAATAAAATAGAAATATAA
>JBEICW010000158.1:0-6930 GCA_040383785.1 Ignavibacteria bacterium
GAGACAAGACAAATATTTCCTGCCAACACTTAAAGAAACTCCAAACGATGCTGTAATTCCATCTCATATCCTAATGTTACGCGCTGCACTTATGCGTCAGCTTGGTGCTGGGATTTTTTCGTGGTTGCCTATTGGATATAAAGTTCTAAATAAGGTAATGAATATCCTACGCGAAGAAATGAATACTATCGGTGGACAGGAGTTCTTATTGCCTGCACTTAATCCAATTGAGATTTGGGAGCAAACGGGCAGAGTAGAGGCAATGGGAGATGTATTGTTTCATATCAAAAACCGTGAAGCATTGGTATTAGCTCCTACTCATGAGGAAATTATCACTTTTCATGCTAAACAGCACATTAGTTCTTATAAAGAATTACCTCAAATTTGGTATCAAATCCAAACAAAATTTAGAAATGAGCCACGCCCAAAAGGTGGGATTTTGCGTGGTCGCCAATTCTTGATGAAAGATGCATATTCACTTGATAATTCGTGGGAAGGATTAGACGAAAGTTACCAAAAACATTATGATGCTTATAGAGCTATTTTTAATCGTGCAGGTATTAGATTTTTCGTTGTAGGTGCATCGAGTGGTGCAATGGGCGGAAAGCAGTCACAAGAGTTTATGGTCGAGTCCGAAGCTGGCGAAGATACTTGTGCAATTACGGATAATTATTCATACTCCGCGAATGTGGAAGTTGCATCATCGGGCGTAAAACCAGTTGGTAGAATTGCTGAAAATCCAGAGATAGAAAAATTCCCAACTCCAACTGCAAAAACTATAGATGAATTGGTAAGTATTCATAATATTGAAGAAATTCGTTGTGCAAAATCAGTTGTATATATCATAGACGAAAAGCCCGTTTTAATTATGATGCGAGGCAATGATGAACTTAATGAAACGAAATTAGGTACTTATTTCAAGTCAAATAATTATAGACCTGCAGTAAATGATGAATTAGTTGAATTTACTGGTGCAAATGCTGGTTCAATTGGTCCAATTAATTTAAAAACTGCTATTCCTGTTTATGCAGATTTGTTGTTACAAGATGCAAACGCAATGGTGAGTGGTGCTAATGAAGATGGTATTCACTATAAAAATATTGATTTTGCACGTGATGTAAAAGTTACTGAATTTGTAGATTTTAGAACAGTTCAAGCAGGCGAACCTGATGCAAACTCTGGCAAAGCATTAAGAGTTGTTAAAGCGATTGAATTGGGTCATATCTTTAAATTAGGTACAAAATATTCTGAAGCGTTGGCTGCCGATTTTTTGGATAAGGAAGGCAAACGTAAACCAATAATAATGGGTAGTTATGGTATTGGTGTAGAAAGAGTTATTGCTTGTTATATAGAGCAAAATCATGACGAAAATGGAATTATCTGGAATAAAGCATTAACTCCTTATGATTTACATTTAATTGAATTACCTAACAACAAAGAGCCAAAAGTAAAAGAAGTTTCTGAGAAATTATATGCTGATTTGCAATCTGCAGGTTATGATGTTCTTTTTGACGACAGAGATGAAAGAGTAGGTGTAAAATTCAATGACGCTGACTTGATTGGATTGCCATTCCAAGTGGTAGTTGGTTCTAAAAATATCGTAAATAATCAAGTTGAAGTTAAAAATAGACGCACTTGCGAAAAAGTATTAATTAACATTGAAAACTTAAATGAATATTTAAGTGAAAATTATAAATAAATTTTTGTAATTTTGCGATTGCTTTTAAGTGAAAACAATAAAATCTTTTAAATATTTCATTTATATACTTATTGTAAAGTAATAATAGTTTAAATTTTAAATTACTTTAACAAATTTTTTGGTTAATTTTTTTAAAGATATATTAATGTACGCAGATTTACATAGTCATACAAATTATTCAGATGGTATCTTGACGCCCTTAGAGTTGCTAACCAAAGCAAAAGCTGCTGGTATTGGTGCTATTAGTATAACTGACCATGATACTGTAGAAGGCGTTAGAGTTGCACTTACACTAGCCGATGAAATTGGAATAAAAGTAATTAGAGGTATAGAAATATCTTGTTATGAAAATAGGCAAAATATTCATATTTTAGGTTATAACTTTGATATAGATAATCCAGAATTAACTGTATTTCTTAAAAATCAAAAAGAATATAGAAAAGAAAGAGCTTTTAATATATTAGAGAAACTTAGTTCACTTAATCTCCCTTTAAATTTTGAAGAACTTTTGGAAAGAACAGGAGATGTTCCAATTACTCGTCCTCATATTGCACAAATGATGGTTGATAAAGGTTATATCCCTACTCTTAGAGAGGCATTTTATCAATATTTAGGTGAAGATATGCCTGCTTATGTATATAAGTCGGACATCCCAGTCACAGCTGCAATTGAAATTATAAATAAATCGGGTGGAGTTGCAGTACTTGCTCACCCTGCCAATTGGTTCAAACCTGCCTTTTTGTTCAAATTAATTGAATCCGGCTTAGATGGAATTGAAGTTTACCACCCCTCTCATAATCAAAACCTTGTAAAACATTACAAATCTATTGCATCTCAATTTTGGCTTTTAGAAACTGGTGGCTCTGATTTTCATGGTAATAGAGAATATGATGAAATGAATTTAGGTAAATTTGGAATTTCTGAAAAACAATTAGAAACTATTCTAAATCACCATAAGTAAGCAAATTTTAATATTTACTATTTATTTGTTAGCATATAGATATATTATGTATAAAAAGTATTTCTAATTCTTATTCTATAATTGTCGTTATATTGCCTCAAAACAACAACTTATTACAAAAATATTATTATTATCCCTCTTTATGCAATTTATTGATAAAAATATTATAAATTGTAAAATTAATTATATGATAAATAGTATTATTAATTGAGTAAATGTATTAATAATCTTTTACTTAATAATAATTTCAATTGAATTTAATTTTAGGTGAATATTATGAGTATTGCAAGATATGATTTTAGTGGTAAAGTTGCATTAGTTACTGGAGGTGGCTCTGGTATTGGTCGTTCAACGGCATTATATTATGCTCAAAATGGTGCAAAAGTTGTTGTTAGTGACTTTAATGAAACTAATGGGCAAGCGGTAGTTAATGAGATAATTGCAGAAGGCGGCATCGCCGAATTTATACATGTGGATGTTTCAAAACATGAAGATTGTAAAAAAATGGTTGATTTTACCATCACAAAATATGGAAGATTAGACTTTGCTTGTAATAATGCAGGTATAGGCGGTGAATCAAATAATACAGCTGAATATTCGATAGAGGGTTGGCATAAAGTAATTGATACTAACCTTAATTCTGTATTCTATTGTATGAAATATCAAATTCCAGTAATGCTCAGCAATGGTGGTGGCTCAATTATAAATATGGGTTCTATACTTAGTTCTGTTGCATTTGCAACTGCACCAGCGTATGTTAGTGCCAAACACGGTTTAATTGGACTTACTCAAAATGCTGCTGTTGAATATGGAACTCAAAATGTAAGAATTAATTGTATAGGTCCAGCATTTATTCGTACACCTTTATTAAGCGATATGAGCGAAGATGTACTTAACTTTTTGGCAACCAAACACCCAATCGGTAGATTAGGCAAACCTGAAGAAATTGCAGAATTAGTTCTTTGGTTATCTTCAGATGCTGCTTCATTTGTTACCGGCTCTTATTATCCTGTAGATGGTGGATATTTAGCTGTATAATTATTTTTATTGTTATTATCTATTTAAAATATAAAAAAAATCAAATAGTACATCAACTTCAAACATTTCATTTTATGTTAGTTCATATGTAATAAATTGGACTGATTGTTGTTATTTAATTGTTTTTGATTTCTACTATAAAAATACACTTTAGGAAAAAATGTTTGAAAAACTGAGAACATATTTTTTAGATTTACCTATAATACAAAAACTAAGTTTTTTTTATACTTTTATTGTAATAGTTATTGTAATTATAGTTTATGCTTATTTTCCCCAAAATAGCAGGAGGCAACAGGTTCAAATGATGACTCGAAGAGTAGAATTAGCTTCTGAATTAACAATTCCATTTTTAATACATACTTTTCAATCAAATGATTTAGTTCTTTTGAAGAAAATTGTTGAACCATTAAAACTTAGTAAAGAAATTGATTTTTATCTTATTGCAGATGGTAATGGTAAGATTATTGAAAGTGATAGATCTGATTTGATAAAAAAATACATAAAAAATATAAGATCTGACACAATTTATACTACCAATGATGATAAATATATAGTAAAAATCAAACCTGTTTATAAAAACCAAAAAATTGTTTTATATCTGACTCACGGTATTTCTCTATTACAAGTAAATAATTATATTTCAAAATTAAAGTTAACTATATTTTACATAGTGATTGTAGTATTAATTGCTGGATTAAGTTCAATTATTCTTTTTACAAATTATATTTTTAAACCACTTAATGAATTAAAACGTAATATCCAAGAAGTTTCTGATGGAAATTATTCTTCACGTATTAAAGTCTTCGGAAATGACGAAATTGGTTTATTGACCAAAAACTTTAACCAAATGGCTGAAAATTTAGAGATTACAAGACAAAAATTAAAATATGAAATTACTCAAAGAGAGAATACTGAAGAAGAATTACTTTTTGCCCAAAAATCATTATACGAATCCTTAGAGAAGCAAAAAGAACTTAATTTGTTAAAGTCGAAATTTATTTCAATGATATCTCATGAGTATAGAACTCCTTTAACTTCTATTTCCAATTCATCATATCTACTTGAGCAATATGCAAAAAAAGGCGATCAGCATGGTGTAGAAAAATTTTCAAGTATGATAAAAAGTTCTGTAAATAGAATGACCAAACTATTGGAAGATGTGCTAAGGGTATCACAAGAAGAAAAACTTAAAATGGACCTTAAATTAGTTAATGTAAATTTAAATGATTTTTGTAATGATATTTCTGATGAATTTAAAATACTCAGTCATTTTAAACATAATTTTACATTTGATTTTGATAATATTAATATAACAATTGAATCAAAATTATTTCAACTTATAGTAAAAAATCTTATCTCAAATGCGATCAAATATTCTCCAGCAAATACCGAGATATATTTTTCTACCAAGTTAATTGACAACCTCTTAGTAATTACAATCAAAGACTTTGGTATTGGTATCAAGCCTCATGATATCGAAAATTTATATGTTCCATTCCATAGAGGTGATAATGTTGGTGCGGTAGAAGGAACAGGATTAGGTATGGCTATTATTAAAGAAAGCGTTGAAATACTTTTAGGTGAAATAAACGTTGAAAGTAATACTGGAGAGAACTCTTTTACTAAGTTTACTATTTCATTTCCAATTGTAAACAATAGTATGATAATAAATCCTTATGCTTAACTAATTTTATTTTTATGTAGATATATATGTTTGATATTAACAATCAATCTCAAGATAAAATAGATAATTATTATATGCAAATTGCGCTCAATGAAGCCCAAAAAGCATATAATGAAGGCGAAATTCCAATAGGTGCAGTTCTGGTAGATAAGAATAATAATATTCTATATAAAGCTCATAACCAAACTGAGAAATTTAAAAATATAACTTATCACGCCGAACTAATTGCAATCAATAAAGTAATAAAAAAGCTCAAATTAAAGCATTTATTTAACACAAACAACAACTATACTCTATACACAACTTTGGAGCCATGCCCTATGTGTGCTGGAGCAATTATGTTGTCCAAAATAGATAGAATTGTAATCAGTGCAAAAGACCCTAAATCTGGTGCAGCAGGTAGCGTATTAAATATTCTACAAAATCCACAATTAAATCACAAATGCTCAATTACTTTTGGTATATTGGAAAATGAATCAAGTCAAATTCTGAAAAGTTTTTTTAAGTCTAAAAGAATAAAAGTTTAAATAGAAATGAACAGTAAAAAATATTCAAATCCAAATCAAAAAAGCAAATCGGATCTTCCTATATTACAGAAAAAGCAAAATGTATTTAATGTTGCGAATAAATCCAATGAAGTAGGAAAACTATATATTGTGCCTACTCCAATTGGAAATATGGAGGATATTACTCTGCGTGCCATTAGAATTTTAAACGAAGTAGATGTTATTTTGTGTGAAGATACAAGGGTAACAAGTAAATTACTCCAACATCTTGGGATTAATAAAAAATTAGTTAGTTATCATAATTTTAATGAAAAATCGCGTGTTGGGCAAATCATCGAAAAGCTAAATCAAGGTGAATCTTTTGCTTTGGTAAGTGATGCTGGAACCCCATCTATTTCCGACCCTGGCTTTATATTAGTCAAAGAATTAATTGAATCTAATTTTGAAATAATTTCATTGCCAGGTGCAGTTGCTTCGATTACTGCATTAGTAGGCAGCGGAATGGACACCGAAAGTTTTATCTTTCTTGGGTTTCCACCACAAAAAAAAGGCAGACAAACCTTTATAAAATCATTATCTAATTACAACTATACTATAATAATGTATGAATCTCCACATAGAATAAACAAATTAATTGATGAATTAGTGGAATTTGGCTATAAAGACTGTAAAATCTGCATTTCAAGAGAGTTAACCAAAATATATGAAGAATACATAAGAGGAACTGCTATTGAAATTCAAGATTTACTAAAAGCAAGAGAGCCACTAAAAGGCGAAATTACAGTCATAATGTCACGTGGATAAAGTATAGCTTCTAACACTAATTATTTGATGAACATTATGCACTATTTGCACACATTTTAGCTTTTTTCAAAAAAAAACTTCACGATATTTCACGATTTTTGCATGTTTTTTTTATTCAACGAACTTTCTTTAAATCATTAACTATTTTAAATTAATAATCTATCATTATTTTATTGACGCATTTATTACGTAATTATTGTGCTGTTAATTCAAAAAGAGAAGGGTCGATGTCATCGAC
>JBEICW010000159.1:0-6917 GCA_040383785.1 Ignavibacteria bacterium
ACAACATTGCTATAAATCCAATCAGCAGAAGCATCTGGCTTTTCTAAATCAGGAACATCAATATCCCAATAAATAAAACTACCAGATTTTCCAATTTTTACTTTATTAAAATTTTCTAAATCTAATAAAGGACGAAAAACACCAAACTGTAAATCGTCTTTTAAATTTAAAACTCCACTTTTACCATCTTCAAACTTTACAAATAATTGATAATTTGACAAAGTAGATATTTCGATTAACTTTTGATATTTCATTCTTGGTCTAATCCTATTATTGGTTTTAATGGCATCTTATTACTTCGTAACTCCCAATTTTCTAATAACTCTTTTTGATGTTTTATTGTCCACTCAATAACTAAGGACAGAACTTTGGGTGGTAGGTAACCAGCCATCAAACCATAAGTTTGAATATCTATCGATGCTCTATAATCATTATACCATGCTTCAAAATGAGGAGGATTGTGATCATTATAATGCATTAATATTTTTATTCCAAAAAAATATGATATTTGTGGCATATTTAGTAAAATTATAGTAATAAATTATTAATATCTAGAAGTTTTAAAACAAATTATATTTTATAATACAGAGTATTAGTCCAAAGTCAAAATAATTTACTTATGAATATCTATGTTATAGAGTTTAGTTGAAATCTAAAACATTTGCTTAATTATCTCACTCCACCGCACTTTCTAAGATTGTGAGACTGGCTTCGGTTGAGTTTAGTTTGGCTTTTATGCCCAATGGTAGTGTTAGTCTATCGGTTGAGTGTCCTATCATCATATTTGCTACTATTGGCTTATTTAAGTCGCTCAGAATGTCATAATACACTTCATTCACTGTTCGGTCCCAAGTAGTGGCACCGCTGCCCTCTGGAGCGCAGTCTTCGCATTTGCCTATGATTATACCTGCTGCATCATCAAATTTACCCGCTAAGCGAAGTTGAGTTAGCATTCTATCCACTCTAAATGGCTTTTCGCCCACATCTTCGAGAAAAAACAACTTCCCTTTGGTATCAATTTCGTAAGGTGTGCCCATAAGTCCAGAAATCAGCGACAAATTTCCACCAACAAGTTCGCCTTCCGCCTCGCCATCTTTGATAGTCAGGGTTGGGTACATCGGCAAAATCCCTTTTTTTGTATCAGGATTAAAGTATTTAATTTGAAATGGATTAGTGCCACCAGCAAAAATCAAATCTCTAAAGCTTTTTTCGGTATATGGCGAAAAATTAGACATCAATACCGGTCCGTGAAATGTAACAAGTCCAGTATTTTGATAAATCGCAATATTTAGGGCAGTAATATCGCTATACCCACAAAAAACCTTAGGATTGTTTTTGATTAAGTCAAAATCAATTTTATCTAAAATCTGTGGACTTCCATATCCGCCACGAATTGCAATAATGCCATTTATATCGTCATTTTCAAACATAGAATGCAGGTCTGAAGCCCTTTCTTGCGGCAGGCGAGTTTTGTAGCCACTGCCATTTTGCAGGTATTCTCCCAGCACCGGAACAAATCCAAAATATTCGAGAGTTTTTATTGCGCGAGCCACATCTTCTGGGTCAGAAACATTGGTAGATGGTGCAATTACTCCAATCTTATCGCCAATTTTTAGTCCCTTTGGCTTAATTCTTTTTAAATTCATTTTAGTTTTCGTATTAGAAGTTTGATTATTATTAGAGTATGTATTCGAGCTACAGCCAAAAGCCATAGCCCCCAATCCTAATAATAAAGCATTATTCAAAAAATCTCTTTTGTTCATTTTGTAATATTAGAAAATAAGTAGATATTAATTTACAAATATAAAAAAAATCTCCAAATACTAAGTAGTTTTGGAGATATTTAATTTATCTATATTTTTATGTTTTTATAATTACTTTTCTTCTTTAATTCTTACTCCTGCGGTTTTGGCAGCAGATGTAACAAACCAACCTAATGCTTTTTCACCAGCTGTATTTTTGTTTACAATGTTAGTTCTTACATTAGTCAATGGAGTAGCAAAAAGTCCGCCATTATTTAATTGAGTTACAACATCATTAAGAAAATTGTATGTCTCTTCATTAATTGAAAACAACTGCATTCTTATTGTGTCTCCAGGGAAATAAGGATCACCTTGTCTATTAATTGTTTCCCTCATTGGTACTATAAATGTTAGACCATCTGCACCAGTTCCGCTAAATGCACCATCTGAAATTATATCAGAATTATCCATAGAATTTAATGTATCATTATACCAAGATCGTACCCAGTAAAAATCTCGTGAACCTTTAAAATCAACACTAAAGAATTCGCCTTTATACTCTGGATCTCCGGTAAACGGATTTTTGTCTTTTATACTTCTAATTGAATCAATATTAGGAACTTGATTAACTTTGCTAAAGGAATTATACTCTTGTCCACTATAAATTATTTCTAATTTGTAACTTTTGCCGATTACACAGAAAGAATCTGCTGGATTATATATATAAGTGTAATTACCGTTGCTTTCCAAATCTATAAATATGTATTCTTTATTCCCATTTTCAATTAATTTTACACTTGCACCCAAAGCAGGATTTGCTTTTGAATTATTAAAATATGGTGTTGAAATGGTAAGTCTTATAACTTGATTTTCGGGCAAGTCATTTACAAATCCGTCTATTACTAATTGAGATTTTCCGTTATCTAAATCTACATCAATTACATCTTCACAAGAAGTTAAGATGAAAACTGAAAACAAAATTATAGACAATATTAGCTGAATTTTTTTCATTTTGATTACTTTTTAATATTTTTAATTTGAACTTTTTAGTTAGAATTTTATATTTAAAATTTTTAATTTATTAAAGAAAATAGTTAGTAATTAGAAACTAAAATTCCATGCTATAGATGGAACTACCGAACCGATTACAGCAAATCTAATTGCTTCTGTCATTTGAGGATTATCTGCGTTTTGTTGGAAATATACTGAGTAAGCATTTCTTCTATTGTAAACATTATAAATAGAAAATACCCAATAATTTTCCCAACTACTATCAGGGTCTTTTTCTGGACGATAAGTCAATGACAAATCTAATCTATGTGTAGGTGGTATTCTAAAGTTATTTCTATTTCCAAATGCGTTGTGTGGAATTACATTACCTTGAATTTCTAATCTATTAGTTGGGAATGTACCAGGTGTGCCTGAAGCATAAATAAAATTAGCAGAGAAATTAAGTGCTTTAGAGTAGTCATAATTAAATACAAAATTCAAATTATGAGTTCTATCAAATCTATTTGCAAACCATTCGTTATTGTTTATTCCAAGAACCATTCTTTCACTTCTACCAAGAGTATAACTTACCCAACCATTAATATCACCTTTACGTTTTTTTAAGTATAATTCCAATCCGTAGGCACGTCCATCACCAGCCAATAAATCAGTTTCAATTGCATCAATTTGTTCAACTTGTCCATCGATGGTTTTACCATTTATAAATAAATTTGCTCCATCGATATAATCAACTTGATTTGATGATAATTTATAAAACACTTCAGCACTTGTTTCATAAGTATTGTCCTCAAAATTCCTAAAATATCCTAAAGTCCATTGGTCACTCAATGCAGGCTTGATATTATTGGTTGATGGTCTCCATACATCTAAAGGTGAAGCCGCTGTAGTATTAGACATAAGGTGAAGGTATTGAGCCATTCTGTTATAAGAAGCTTTCATAGAACTAATATCATCTAATTGGTACTTAAATGACAATCTCGGTTCAAAATTTGAATAATTTTGAATAACTTCCCATGCATCATATTTTTTGTAGTCAACAACACTTCTTTGAAGTCCTGCTGTTGTATCGTTTAATGTTATAGCATGTCCTTCACCCATAAATTGAAATAATGAAAAACGCAAACCATAAGAAATAGTAATATCATCATTTAAAATTTGTTCGTTATTAAAGTATAACGCACTTTCTAAAGCAAATTTGTCTTCTATACTCAAATTACTAGAAATACCTGCTGAAATAGCAGTTGCATTTCCTAGTACAAAATCATAAAATGTAGATTGTCCACCAAAAGTGATTGTATTTTCAGAATTGTAAAAGTAAGTGAAATCTGGTTTTATGCTATAATTTATAATTTTAGAATCATTTTTAAATAAATCTTGATTACCAGTACCAAACTGTAAAGAATAATCGTAATTACTATAAATAGCTGTTGTATTCAAAAATAAGTCATCACCAAATAAATGATTCCATCTTAAAGTACTAGTTGCATTTCCCCAATTAAATTTAAATCCTGCAGCAAATACATCTCTTCCCAAATAACCTGATAAAAACAATCTATCATTTTCACCAACCTGATAATTCGCTTTTAATGTTAAATCATAAAAGTTAAATTCTGAATCGGCTAAATCACCGTCTAAAAAAGGTTTTGCTAATACATCAATATATGACCTACGTGCAGCAATTATGAATGATCCTTTATTTTTTTCAATTGGACCCTCTACAGATAATCTACTAAAAATTAAACCAATACCACCTTCTACATTGTATTCTTGATTATCACCTTCTTTTAATCTAACATCCAAAATTGAAGATAATCTACCTCCATACTCAGCAGGTATACCACCTTTTATTAATTTGACATCTTTCACTGCGTCTGGGTTAAATACAGAGAAAAATCCAAATAAGTGTGACGAATTAAAAATTGGCGCTTCATCTAATAAAATAAGATTTTGGTCTATACCACCGCCACGAGCATTAAAACCAGATGAACCTTCGCCAACAGATGTAATACCTGGTAACAATTGAATACTTCTAATAATATCAACTTCACCAAGTAATGCCGGGATCTTCTTTATTTCTGACATTTCTACTTTAACTGTACTCATCTCAATATTTTGTACGTTATTATCTTCTTTGGTACCGGTAACAACAACTTCACCAGTTTGAGATGATTGGGGTTTTAGATTTATATCTAATTTATTCGCAGAATTTAGTTCTACTTCTTTTTCAAATGGTTCAAACCCAACATAACTACATTGAATTGTATATTTGCCTTTTGGAAGGTAAATTGAGTAAAAACCATAAGCGTTAGACCTTGCACCAAGTTTGGAGTCTTTAATTCTAACACCAGCACCTATTAATACCTCACCATTAGAACCATCTTTAACATATCCACTCAAACTAAATTTTTCTTGTGATTGTAAATTAAATGAACCTAATATAAACATTAACAAGATAATTAAAAACGTAAATTTTTGTGTTGAATTATTCCTTGAATTCTGCTTTGAGTTCTTTTGTAGATTTCTTTGCTGTTTTATATATTGTAACTGCATATACCCTTAATTTAAAATATTTTCATTTATTGCAAAAATAATAAAAACAAATTAACATATATAATTCTATAATACATACATAAAAGGTTTAAATCGTAGTTTATTTTTAAGCATTTATTAAAAATATGAAATAAATTTACATATTTGGTATAACCATTTTTGATTTCAATACATTTAAAGAATATTAATTTTACAATATTCCGTAAATTTGTTTTGTTTTTTTTACAAAC
Source organism: Ignavibacteria bacterium (assembly GCA_040383785.1). GTDB lineage: Bacteria > Bacteroidota > Ignavibacteria > Kapaibacteriales > UBA2268 > JBDNHS01. The sequence goes on from JBEICW010000159.1 coordinate 5,534, forward strand.
TAATTTTTTATTTATGTTTTTTAAAGATGATTTTTATATGTTTCTTTTTAAGTTTTTTAAATCTTAATAAAGTTTATTCAGAGCTAATTATTAATGAAATAATATCATCAAATCAAGGATTTTATCTTGAACCAGTTGGCGAAAATTCAGACTGGATAGAAATTTATAATAACTCATTAGAGCCAATCAATCTTAATAATTATTCTCTATCAGTTGATGAAAATGTAATCAATAAATGGAATTCCCCAAGAACTAATATTATTATTAACCCTAATGAATATTTAATTGTTTTTTGTACTGAAAAAAATAAAAAGCACCATAAATCTGACTAAAATACTAATTTTGCAATAAGCAAAGAAGTAGAATTTATAATATTATCTAAAAACAATAAGATTATTCATCAATTATCTGCAGTGAATTTACCAACTAACAAAAGTTATGGTCTATTAGATTTTGTGATAGATACATTTGATTTACAACATTTATCGAGTGGAATTTATTTTATACAAGTGGAGTTAAAATCATCTTGCACAAAAAGTAAATTAGTGAAAATTATCAAAAGTTGACTCTAAATATTTACTCAATTAATTAAGCCCTAAAATTAAAACACAAAAATAAGCCCAAAAAATATAATTTCTGAGCTTTGAATTTTTAAATATTCTATTGTATTAAATTTATTCTATACCAATGGTTTTGGTGGTTCCATAATTGTACCACATTGATTGCAAGTTCTATTGTCTTCATTTGCATAAAAATTACCCATCAATACTGGCAATTCTGTTACAATATTTTTCAATTGAAACTCTTGACGATAGATTTGATTATCACAATTTTCGCAATACCATTCTAATGCATCTAAGTCAGTTGCGGGTCTTTTTTGCTCAATTACCAATCCAATTGTATTGGCTTTCCTTTGTGGTGAATGTGGGACTTTACTAGGTAATAAAAAAATATCGCCTTCTTTAATATCATAATCCACCCTTTTGCCATCTTGCATTGTTTTTACAATAATATCACCTTCTAATTGATAGAAAAATTCCGGTGTAGTATTATAGTGGTAATCTTTTCGATTATTAGGTCCTCCAACTACCATTATGATAAATTCACCATCTTCATATACTTCTCTATTACCTACTGGTGGTTTTAATAAATGTCTATTATCATCTATCCATTTTTTAAAATTTAGTGGCATTGGAATGCTCATAATTCACCTATTAATTGTTTTTGATTATTTCTAAACTAAAATTACAAAAGTAAAAGTACAAATTAACAAAATTATTATAAATTTCATACTAATTTTTTTTTGTAATCAAAAAAAGGAAATATTTTAGGTAATTTTGTTTGTATAATTTTTTTTTTGTAATTTTATAAAATATTAATGGAT
>JBEICW010000160.1:0-6864 GCA_040383785.1 Ignavibacteria bacterium
AAAAATGCACATAAAAAAAGTATGTGTTTCATGCGTTTGTTTTTGTGTTTAGTCTCAAAAGTTAGTGAAGGTCAACCCATGCGCCGCCTGCATAGCATAGATATTCTTGATAGTATTTCATCTTTTGAATCAAATACAAATCTTTCTATAATAGATATCGATAATAATTGTATTAACGAAAAAGTGTTGCCAAAAGGAATATTCGAAAACTTAGTTTTCAATGAATCTTTATTTTTATTAAATATTAAAAAATTTGTTTTGCACGAAGATTATAGAGGACTTAATCTAACAAAAGAAATTTTTGATATTATTAAAATTATATTTCCAAATCATATTTTTATATTAAAACCTTTTCCTTTACAACATTCTTCTACTATAGAGGATAAAAATACAAATAGCATATATTCTTTGCCTAAAAATGAAAATTTAAAAGAAGGTATTCAAAAGCTTATTAAAACTTATTCTAATGTTGGTTTTAAAGTTTTAAAAGTTAAATCAACAGAACCTTATATGGTTATGTTAAATAATAAAATTTAATAATATTAAAATCTATAAATTATGAAAAAATTAAATTATTTTAAAAATGAATTAAAAAAACTGCCAGATTTTATAAAATTAACAACTGGTGATGATTTAGAAAAACAAAAAGAAATTTCTAAACGAGACTTTATCTGTGAAAAATTAAAAATTCACGCTAACGAAGTTCAGGCAAAATATGAAGCATTAGTAATAATAATAAATTTTATAGAGAAAGGAATTGATGAAGTAGAAAATTTTATTGATGATTCTATAGAAGATATATTAAAAAAATACGATTTTCAAATTTTTGAAAACAAGCTAAATTATGTTTAAAAAGTAGATTTTTGTTTTAAAATTTTGCAGAACTCAAGTATGAATCTTGTAAAAAATAAAATTAGGTTTGGTCTGTTCTTGAGCAGTCGCTATTTGGCAATAGAAAAAAATATTTTATTATGAAAAAACAAACCATTAAAGATAAAATAGAAGAAGTAAAAAAAATTCTTAGTGAAGAGGACCTTAGTGAGGAAAAATATTACCAAATGGTTGATTTGAAATGGGAACTGTTTCTTAAGCAAACTAGAATATATAAAAAAGAAATTATAGAGTTTTGTAGAAGTGTTGAATTTTCTTGGCAGCTGCGTTGTTATGATAAGGAAAGACGTTGTTATATTCAAAATATACTTAATAAAAAATTATCTTTAGTTTGTCTTAGACAAAATTTAATATCTAAAGAAAAAGCTTTTAATCTTTTATCAGGCGAATATTATTGGGTTGATGAAAGCACTTTTCTTTATGAAATTAAGAGAATAATGGTTGAAACATCAATATTGAATGCTTATAAAAAAAAGATAAATATTAATAATGAATCTATATTTATGTATAACCTTACTATTTCTGAAATTAATTTAAATCTGTAAATTATGGAAAAATAAAAATGTAAGTATGAAGACGAACTAAATTTATTAGTTTAATTAATTTTACTTATTTATTTTTTCAATTACTAATATATTTAATATATTAGTACCAGTTTTAAAAATAATCACAAATGAGAACAATTTTTCATGTACATCTAAAAAATACTTATCCATATAAAGCCCATTATTATTTTGGAAGTTTAGCAGCTATTTATGAAAATGAAAAAATTAAAAATTTAATAAAAGTTTCGATTCATACTCTTTACAAGTATGATTTTGATTCATACTTTGAAAATGATTATTGTTATATTTTTAAAAATGTTTTGCAAATAAAAGGCAAAAAATAATTACTTAAGGGAAAAAAAGAAATATTCTTTTTTCTTTTCTCTCTCTATGTGTTTATTTGGGTTATTTACTATCTTTACTATAGAAATAAAAACCAATACTGATGCGCCAACAGAGACAAACGGGCAATTATTATTATGGGTACTTTTTTATCTTTAAACAAAATCACAGAAGACAAAATTTCAAAATTATTTAATGAGAATGGCGCATTTTATGCCTTTAGTAAAACTCAATTTGAAGAAAAACAACAACCTGGTGTTGTTTATGTAACTTTAGCATCTGGACTACTTTGTCCAGAAGATAATGCTTTAAAAGTAATTGAAGAATTTGATAAAATTCATACTGAAGGACTAAAAGAGCAAGTTACTAAATTTGGAGCCGAAAGAATTATTGAGCATGAATATTTTAATCATGAAACTCAAATTACTGGAGATACTGATCAAGTTAAAGTTATTCTTTCTTCTTATATAGAACATTTCCCAGAACTTTTTACAGAAGAACTAATAGAGAGCGTTTTTAGAGGTTGTTTTCAAAAAGCTATACAAAACGATTGGTTTTAATAATTTACACCTAAGCAAGTGTTAAAAAGGCTTAATTTATTATATTTGAACATTGTTATTTAATACTGATGCGCTAACAGAAACAAACGAGCAATAATTATTATGAAAAATTTTAATCTTACAATCGAATTTATTTTGGGACAATTGCCTCACACATGTCAAACTACACAAGAAGGTAATTTAATCCTTGTTTGTGATAATAATGGTTATAATTGGGTAAAAGAAGCTTTGAACCAAAGTGAAATAAAATTTGAAGAAGATGATGATGATTTGATAGATGATTATATTGCTTTTACATTTAAATTAGATGATATTAAAGAAGTGGCTCCAAATATGTGGAAAGACTTATATGATTTAAAAGAAAAAAATAAAGCAAATGGATATTTATAATTAACTCACTTTATTAAAAAATAAATTTAAAGGATCTTTCTATAAAAATTGAAGATTTTGAAAAGATGAACATGAAAAAAGCGGAATATACAGCAATGGATAGTTGGTATGGTAAGGTCAAAATATTTTCTTCATTAAGAGATGCAAAAAAAGCATGTAGTAAGGATGAAACAATATTCTTTAATGGTAATATTGTTGGTTATGGAAACAAAGAACCTAATACGGTATCGTAAATATTATACCAGGATCAGGGGTGCGACTGTAACGCACATATTTTTAAACTAATACTGAAGCCAACAGAGACAAACGGGCGATTATTATCATGGAAAATTTTAAAATAACAAATTTAGAACTTATCGCATTATGTGTGCAATCAGAAATTCAAGTTGAACCATCAACTTGTCATCCAGAGAAATGTAGTACAGAAGTTTGGAATGAAATAAACCATGTTTTAAATTCAAATTTATCCGTTGCTGCTATTAAAAGAAATATTGCAAGCATTGAAGATATATGCAATTGGAATTCCATCTCTGATGTAATGGAGAAACAAGAAATTATTCAGTATTTAAAAGGAATATGCACAGAAGAACAAGTTGTTGATCTTATCAAAACTATGTTGGTTCAAGAAACTCTTAATAAATCATATTTTGAACAACTTTATAAAAAGTTGGTAAATAAAGAAACTGGAAAATGTTATGTTCCGGAAACACTTTCTTTAGGTGTTTTTGTTAAATGGTTGGCTACTCCTGATAATTTAAAAAAGCTTCAGGAAGCAAAAGCGGCCAAAAACAAAATAGACGAACGACCTTTATTTACTGTAGAAATGATGATGGAATATCTTTCCAAAAATCGTGAAATTGTCCAGGAGAAATTAAAAGAAATAGATCAATTAAAAGCTTCAGAAAAAAAAGAAGATTGGCAAGTAAAAACCAATGCTCTTATTCAGCAAGTTTCTAATAATGATTTTAGAGTTTTGAAATGGAGCGAGATATATCGTTTAATAAGAGAAAATGTAAAGTATTAATGTTATGAATGGTGTTAAAACAAAAAGCAAACAGGTTAATAAGTTTGAAGATAGTGATGAAAAATTAGAACTTTCAGTTTCGTTTGATAGGCGAGAACCAGAACCGTGGATAATTGTTAGTTGTGATTCTGATAATATTTCATTAAGCCTAAAAAACTGGGAAATTCTCCAGGATTTAGTTAATAAAACATTATCTGATTAATATACAATATTTACACGCTTAAATTAATTTTAAGCGTGTTTTTTTTGCTTAAAGGAAAAGAAGTAATACTTCTTTTTTCTCTTTTTACATTTATATTCCTGTGTGTTATTTACTATCTTTACTTAATAAATAAAAACTAATACTGAAGGGCCAACAGAGACAAACGGGCAATTATTATTATGCTAAATGAGATATTAAAAAAATGTACCTGGTTTAATTTAGACAACAAAAATTATAACCAACAAAGAAAATTTATTATAGCCACGATGGAAGGAACCACTGCTGCTCCAAATGAAGAATCTTGTGATAACATTCAAATACTTGGTATTGTAAATGCTTTTTCAATAGCTGAAGCTGGTAAAAAGGTTATTGAAGAAAATCCTTTTATTTTAGATTTAGATTTTAATCCTGAAGAATTTATTTTTTATCAAATTACTTCAGATAATTAAGCCGGGTTTTTTGTTTTAGATTAATATTTTTAATATTTATAAATAAATATAAAAATTTAACTATCTTTGTGATGGTAATGTTTTAAAGTTTAATCATTTTTTGATTTACTCTAAAATTTTAAAGCTGGCTTTTTAAGTCAGCTTTTTTTTTAAATGAATACTAAAAAATAAATGTAATAATGATTGAAAATTATCTAGGCAAAAGATTTAGACAGGTTAGGGCAGATATTTTTGAAGAATCACAAGAATATTTCTGTGAAAATATTAATAAATATATTCTTGAGAAATACGGTAAAAAACATTTTAGCCAATTACAATTTACACAACCGGTTATTTCTTCATTTGAAAAAGAATCTAAAATGTTATTCAAAAAATATAATATTTTATTAGCTTATCTGTATAATAAGAAAAATATTAATCCCGCATGGATTATTTTAGAAAACAATAAAAATCATCCAAAATTTTTAAAGCAATTAGAAATTGATAAAACACTTGTAGATTTAATCACAGATGTTGAAAATAAACAGGCATTAATTTCTGATGATTTGAATTCTATTAGAATTGTTATTGACAATTCTGCTTTCAGAACAAAAGGGAAATAATATAATATGAACAACATTTACAGTATTTCTTATTTTACATAAGTATTATTATGGTTTATAATGATATAATAAAAAAAGCCTACATTTAACGTAGGCTTTTTAAAAATTTATTGATTTTTTTAATAGAAATATTAATATGTATGATTAATTATATAAGACTCGCCATTTGCAGTTAATTTGCTCTTAACGATTTTATTATTTGAATCATATTGATTAGTATAATTTCTTAAATCTGTATTCAGAAGACTTCCATTATACATGAAATTTGAAGTAGTTAATATTCTGTTATTTTTTCCTACTTTGTCATTTGAATAATATAGCACAAGTTCATTTAAGCACTGTAAATCTGAAAAAGCATTTTGTTTTGTGTCGTATGTAATTGTATCTAATTGATAGGTTTCATAATTTAACTGTAATAAATTCCCATTTACAATATTTTTATAAACAGTATACGTGCTTATTACACCTCCAGTTGTATTATATGTTGAAACCACTTCTTCAATTAAATTAGGATTAGAATAGTTAAATACTCTTCTAAGGGTTACAACATTTGACGGGTTTTTGGTTGTTATAGACATAACTGTTCCGTTTGTGTTGTATAAAAATTCGTCAAAACTTGATAATGAAGCATTTGTATAATGCTGTATTTCAGTTATTCTTCCAGAAGAATATTTTATTGCATCTTCTTGTGAAGTATTGATTTTAATATTATATAATATGTTACCTGAAATTACTAATTCCCAAGTATCAGGTAAAGAAGAGATTACTCCAGGTATTCTTTCTCCGCTAATTGTTGGATTAGCTTGTGGTTTTGACCAATCAATTGTGTCCGATGTACAACTTGTTAATAAAACTGTTGTTACTGTTGCTAATGATAATAATAATTTTTTCATGATTTCTAAATTTTTTTGTTAATAATTAATTTTCGTTTTTTTCGATTTCTAAATTTTTTAATGCTTCTTTTTCTAAGAATTTTCTTGCTTTGAGTTTTGCTTCTTTTAGTCCTCCGACTTTTTCGATAACTGATGATTTGACATAAACATTAACTGCTTTAACTTTATCTTTTTCATCAACTGGATTTCTTCCCATAATATTGATGTTAAATTAATATTTTTTTTTGGTACTCAGTTTTAATATTTTTCATATATCTAATAATTATTTATCAAAGATATAAAAAAGAATCATATAAAAAAATTTTTTTATAATTTTTTTATGTTTTTTTTATAATTTTTTTTGTTTTTAAAAAAATAGCCTGTATTTACAGGCTATTTGAATGTGTTATTTAATTATAAATTCTGATCTTCTGTTTATTCCATGTTCTTCTTCAGAACATTCTTTAGTAATACAATCAATTAATGGCCGAGTTTTACCAAAACCTTTACATATTATTCTTCCTGGTTCTATTCCCCTCTGTAACATATATTTTTTTGTAGATTCAGCTCGTTTATTTGAAAGAATTAAATTGTAACTATCCTTCCCTCTCATATCTGAGTGGGATTCAATAATTAATTTCCAATTGGAGTGTTCTTTCATTAATGCAATTACTTTGTCTAATTCTTCATAAGAAACGGATTCTACCGTAGAAGAATTATAAGCAAAATAAATAGGCTTCGTAGGAATTAATATGTTACCATTTTTATCAGAAATTAACCCCCTACTATCAACAGGTATTAATTGAATATTTTTAATGTGTTCACTATTGTAGGTTGCGTCAGTTTCTATATATTCTTGATATTCTGCATAATAAGGAGCTTCCTCATTATCTAAACCTGCTGAAAACAAAAGGGTTTGATTGCAAGGGGCGTAAATGATATAATCTCCGTTTTCATTAGTTATAGTTGAAGCAACAATTTTTTTGT
>JBEICW010000161.1:0-6849 GCA_040383785.1 Ignavibacteria bacterium
AAGAAATATTCAACTTATGAAGAAACATTATCCAATTACCGTAGGTATATTATAATAATTTGTAATAAATTTAATATTGATAAAGATAAAGAATTATTCAATGACTTGGAACAAGAAGCAATTATTTCTTTATATAATGCATATATTAATTTTAATGAAAATAATAATAATTTTCACGCTTACGCAGTAACTTGTATATTGAATAGTTTAAAATCATATATCAATAAAAATCATTCAACTATTCGTGGACCGAAGGAATTAATAAAAAAACATATCAATATAAATATTATTTCAATTAATACACCTTTAGGTGATGATACAGAAAGTACTATTGAAGATATTTTAGAAGATATCCAAGAAGATTTATCAATAAATGACCAAGAGACGGCTCAAAGAGCCGCTGTAATGCATTATTTAGATAAATTGAAGGAATCATACCAAGAAATAATTAAAATGTATTTAATCGAAGAAATGACATTTGAAGATATTGCGAAAGCAATGAATACATCAAAACAAAATATTCAACAAAAATACCAAGTGGCGATAGCCAAATTAAAAATGTTTTATTTGAAAAATAACAATAATTTAAAATAAAAACAAATGAACAACAACAATTACCCAATTATCAACGGAAGTTATGACTTTACTCAAGTTTATCTACTTTATCAATTATTAAATCAATTAAATCTTGGTAATGACCATAACCAAAACATCGTAGATGTATTAAACCAAATTAATGGTAAAAATAATAATGATATTATTAAAGCTATTGGTAATATACCTCAAGTTGATTTAACTAATATAACTTTATTACTTAACCAAATTAATAATAAAGAATACCCAACTATTCCGCAAGCGGATTATTCTTCAATTATTGCAGCAATTAATAATATTGATAATACAGTAAAATATAATTTACCTACTGATTATTCACAAATATTAAATCAAATATTAAATAAAGAAATACCAACAACTGATTTATCTAAAGTAATTGAAGTAATTAATAATATTAAATATAATGATTCTAACGTAGTTAATGCAATAAATGGTATCAACATACCAGAGGTGAACCTAAAGCCCGTTATAGACGCTATAAATGCGTTGAAAACGCAACCTACCAATGAAAACATTAATATAAATATTGAACAAGTAAAAACTTGTCCACAAAAAACAGTTTATGAAATTACAAATGTACCATTACCTATTGGTAAAGTTGTTAAAGTAACTGAAAGTATTAAAATTGTTACACCAGCACCGAAGGTTGTAAAAATAACTAATAATGCTGCGCACATTCGTATTTGTGGTACACCTCAACCTTCTGGAGAATACTCAAAATGCATTGAATGTGTAAATAATTTCTTAAATAAAAATAAAGATGTTGGACCAAAAGAATTAACAAGACAACACACTGGATGTAGATTTAAATTAAAATAAATTTAATTAATAAAGCAACCTTTTTAATAAAGTTTCGTCTATATAGTAAGATTTTGACATATCTTATTTTTTGTTAAACAAATAAGGACCCAATTGGGTCCTTTTTTTATTATTTATACTTCAGAAAATAAAGTAAAAGTAAAACTATTTCCATATTTATCTTTAGCTTTTCTCATCACCTTCATCATATCATTGAAATCAACTATTCTTTTGAATACAATACAACCAGCCGACCACGAATCAATACTTCCAGAATCTTTACCAGCGTGATGCACGTTAGTGTAACCAATCTCTTCATAAATCTTTCCATTTAAATCGTGTTTAAAGTCTTTATTTATGTCTCTGTAGTACTTGATTGGTTTTTGTTGTCTAAGTGCTTCATACTTCATATGACGACCTATTCCGTAGGCTCCTTTGTATTGACCAGGAACAATAATTGCAGTTCCATTTGGATTCATTGGTTTTTTAAGATAAGTAAATCCAGCGTCAGTTGTACAAGCCCATTGTTTAACATACTTAACACCATTTTCTTCCCAAACCAACCAAATCTCATCATCAAATAAATTGGTATTAATTTTTTTTCTGATGGCAAACAAATTTACATTAAGGTCTCCTTTGAAAAATGCATAACCTTTATCTTTAAACATCTTTTCTATTTCATCATATGTTTTCATAAAACTATATTTTTGTTAATTTCTCATATTTTATTCTCAACCAAATTATTAATTTAATTGATTTTGCAATAATCCAACGTACTATTGGATTAAACTTCTTTTTCTTTTTCATCTGTTACTCCTAAAACTTCAGCTTCTCTTTTTAATTTCTTAGCTAAACCTAATGTTCTTTTAACATAATACCAAATACCACGTTCTTTATTAACATTTTTAAGTTTTTCATCGATTGAATATCCTTCAACACTCAATAATACCAATGCTACTAATTTGGTAATAGTATAATTAATACCTACAATTAATTTAACGAAGTCACCTAATATAACCACATCAATACCAAAGAATAAAAGTATTACACTTGAATATACAAACATTTTACCAATAACAGCTGAAGCTCTAGTTGATGTTATATCTACATTATTCTTTTTTGAGGACCATATTCCAAAACCAGTATCTACTAATATTGCTATTATAACTAATAAAATAATCCATTTTATTGGTGCAAAGAATGCTAATACTGGTAACATTAGTTTCCAGCTTGATGCTTTAATTGTTGTGAATAGTGTTGTTAAGTGTGTCATTGGTTATACAAAGTTTATAAATGTGTTATAGTCGTTTCCTCTATCTTTAGATGGTTTGATAAGACTATCGTCATTATCTTCGCTTAAATATGCTGGAAATAAGTCTTTATTCTTGTGAATATATTTTTTTAATTGATTTTCGTAGAATTCAGCTTTTTTTACATACTTCAATTCAACAGCTTCCGCATCAGCTAAATCAACACTTTCTGAATTATCAGAATTTTGAGTTTGAAGACCTTTATTTTTTAATTGGAATGTAAGACCAATTGGAGCCTCAGAAGCCGTTCTCCAAGCCACTGCTGGCTTAATAATACCAACCAATGCAGTTTCATCTGGATTTAATGTTTGCGCATTATATTTAGCTAATAAATCTTGGTAGAAATAAGTACCAAGAATAGGTTGAATCCACATATCCGCACTTGTTGGAACAAATGGGAATATAAGTGTCTCATCAATGTTAGCTGAAACTGGTGTGTAGGCTTTTAACCAAGCCAAAGTTATAAAGTATTCCATTTTTATTTATATTATTTTATATTATCTGTATTATCTACAATTTCATCACCAATTATTTGGAAATTATTAATTTTGTATGTCGCTTGTACATTACCAATGTATAATAACTCATTAACAAAGTCTTCAATTGATTCTCTAGCTGGCATAACCATATTCTTTTCAAATATCATATAAGATGTTTTGATATCTTGACCAGCACCCAATTTACCAGGAGTTTGAATACCCATTAATACTGGTGCAATTGTATGAGCTTGACAAATTTTATCATCTACTCTTTTATCAGTTGATTCAAATAATTTATCATTTTGATTTGTTGGGATTGCTTCAATTGAAGGTAATTTATCTTTGTTTGGTGCAGCAAGTATCATTACTTTACCAGCTTCTTGTGCACCTTTTGCTCTATCAACTGCATTTACAATAGCTTGTTTCTCTTCATCAGAACCTGGCATTTGAGGTAATAATAAAGCAAATGAAGGGAATATTGCATTTCTGATGTTTTGTTTTTGTAAATAAGATGATTCACCATCCAATTGACACCAGTTAAATGCTGAACAATATGTTGGAATTGGATAAATGTTATCATCATCTTCAGTATATTCCAATAATTGTACTCTATCTTTACAAGTTGGATGATATGCCTTGTATTGAGTGATACCAATTTGTCTGTACCAATCTTTACATACGCTAAATAATGTACCGAATTCATCTCTTCTTACAGTAGCTGGGTCCAATCTTTCAACTTTAATTAATTCCATTTTTGAATCAAAATGTAACAATACACTAATTCTTTCGTGATTAATCCAGTCTTGAGTAAATTGTTTACTTAGTTTTTTAAGGTTATTTTTCTTTTCGAATGTATAAACCTTAACTTTTTCAGCACCACTATCAGATAATGGTTCCAATACATAACCACCACCAATAACAGCATTTTTCTTAAATTTAAGAATAGAACCATTCAATGGTGAAGTATATATCATTTGATTGATTAATTGTGGGTATAAATTATCCACACCAAATCTAATGTAACCACCTACACCAAGGTATAATGTATTTATTGAAGGTAATGCAAGATTACCATCACCTACTTTAAGAAAAGGTGTTGAAAACGCTTGATAATTATCTTGTTTTGTTTGAGCATCATTCAACGATTGAACTGGTGCTGCATTTCTGCTTATATTAAATCCTAAAAAATTAGCCATTATAAATATATATTATTATTAAAATTTGTTATTTGTTGTTGTGTTCCACCAGTAAATGCTACGGTTAATCTACCAGTTTCAATTATTCTACCAGTTGTTTCTGATATTTCTAATGTTTCAACTTCTGATTCATAAACATTATATCTGTATTGGCCAGCTTCTAATGATAAAGCAACGCTGGTACCACCAGAAGTGCTCCCAGATGCATTTTCTTCCAATGTAAATAGATTATATCTACAAGTGGATAAAGATTCGTCTAATGTCGTAAAATAGATTGGTTCTTTTGCTGGATTAAAATCAGCGTTGAATTGAAATAAATAAAATGGGTCAACCAATTGAGAAGACTCAGTTAAAGTTAACACAAATTTATTTATAGTATTCTTTTCTATGTATATCATCTTTTTTATTAATAGTTGTTTTTAATTAAAAAATTGTTTATAAAAAAAGGGACCGATTAGTCCCTTTATGTTTTTTAAGTTATTTTTAAGATTAATCTTCAATCCATTTAATGAATACAGTTTTATTTTGAGTTAATCTATCAGATTCTGTAACTGGTGTAGTTAATTCAATATTAAGATATAAACCATCAAATATAAATCCTGGTTTAGTTATATCGTTAGCTACTGTAGCATAAATATTATCTAAAGGTGTACCTTCAACAGCATCAACGGTAATAAAACCATCAATTACTGGTACTTCTCTATAAAGTGCACCATTTAAATTGATAAGTAAATAAAAAGATTGTGGAATACCTTCTGGTCCATAAGTTAAGTCGTGATTCACATATTTGATGTAACTTATATCTAATCTATAAGATGGTAATTTTTCAATACTTGGGTCTAGATTAGTGTTGTTCCAAGTAATTCTTGCTGGTTGTATTTCTGCCATATTTTATTTGTTTTAATTTTATTTTATTTAGGTGTTTGACCAATAAATAGACTCCAAGGTAATTCAATAGTTACTTCACTAAAAAGTCTATCAAATCCTAATCTGTAATCAAAATTTAACTTTTTAATATTAAATTTAGTAATAGCTGGTGAAGGTTTTATTTGTGGTAGTGCCATAATTTATTTGTTTTAATTTTATTGTTATAAAAAAAGGGAACTATAATTATAATCCCCTTAATTATTTAATTTAAATATTAATATTAGATTAATCCAGCTACTACAGTTGCATCAATTTGGTAAGCAATGTGCTCTGATTCTCCAAATAATACAGTTGTGTAGTTACTACCATCAGCTCTAGCTGTACCAGTAGTATCATCATTTGATTGTAATTGTAAGTAATCTACATACCAGTACAAACCATTTGCATCTTTGTAGATTGCTGCTAAATATCTTTGACCTTCACCAAGAATTTGGATTGCTCTAGATTTAGCTGCTTCTCTACGGTGAAACATAAGTGTTATTGTATTAGTAAAGAATGTTGACCCGTTAGCAAAGTCAATTGGGTTAGCACCAGCAGCTGATGCAGTATTACGTCTAATTTCAAAAGTTGTGAAAGTAGTTGTAGCAGTCAAACCTGTTACAGTATGACCAGTTACATCAACATCAACAGTTGTTACATCTTCTTGGTCAATTAAATAGAATTCAAGTATACCACCAGAATTATTATCACAGCTTTTAAATATTTCGCTTAATGCGGTTGAGTTACAAGTTGGCATTTTTATATATTTTTTTAATTTTTGTTATTTATAAAAAATGGTGGCAGAAACTACCACCATTTAATGTTATTTTAATTATTTATTTGTTAATTACGCTTGGTAGAAAACAATCTCAGTTGGGTTAACATAATGGAAACCAATTTTGATGTTAGCTCTAGTTCTTAACAAAGGTTCAGCAACTGTATCTTCCAAGTTAACAGCTTTAAGAGCTTTGTCATCATTAGCACCGTCAAATGCGTAGATTAAGTTATCTTTAACTGTTAATACCATTGTATCATCACTCATACCGTCACAGATTACGATTTTAATACCTAAGAATCTTTCACCTAATGATTCAGTAACATAAGTTAATGTGTTACCAGCAGCAGCAGCTAATTGGTAAGAAGCAAATACGTTAGAAGAAACGTAAAATCTTAAAGCTTCTTTTTTAGCTCTTACTCTACCTGGTAATGCAGCATATACACCAGCCATTTCAGCTAATACATTAGAAGATGTAATAGCAGTTGCACCAGTTATTGTAATAATGTCTTCATCATCATTGAATTTTTTCTCATAACCGTCACACAATTTTACAAAAGTATCACCTGTTAATGTAGTATCACCAATCCATCTAAGTACAGCGATTTCTTGAGCAATTTCTTTTGCCATTTCATCCCAGTAGTAAGCCATAAATGATGGTACTTCGAATGAACCGTTAGAACCTTGAACCATTTGTAAAGAAACGAAAGACGCTTCTAAATCAAATCTACATAATTCAGCCATTGCAGATACAGCACATACATCGATGT
>JBEICW010000162.1:0-6849 GCA_040383785.1 Ignavibacteria bacterium
AACCATTTATCATTTCCTATTGGTATATATATACCGTAACTTTAATGTAAAAATTTTTTAAGTGCTTTGTCATATTTCAAATATTTATTTTTAATTAATTTAGAGGTCTATTTTTTTAATATTTATATTCAATTTTTAGATAAATCACATTTATTCTACTTTTAATACTAAAATCTTACTATGATAATCCATAAATTTATTAAATGATTTATAATTTTCTGAAAAATAAGGAATAATGTTAAAATAAATTACTATTTTGAATTCTTTTGAAACAATTTTTTTATTTTTACGTTAATTTATTATTGCAAAGTAAAAAAATTAAATTACATTTTATTTTTATCTAATTTGATTTGTTCTTTTAATTACAAAAAAGTAAATAAAAATCAGGAGTTTATGGGTATGAAAAGATTTTATTATGGTTTGGTAGCCGTAATTGGGGGGATATTGATAGGATTGTATGTGCAGCCGATTTTATCTAAAGATAATATTTATGAGGATTTTGAGAAATTTAAAGAGATTTTATTTAGTGCTCAAAAAAACTACCTCGAGGAAGTTGATACCAGTAAATTAATGGAAGCTGCTATCGTGGGTATGCTGAGTGAATTAGACCCTCACTCTACTTATATGACTGCCGAAGAAATGAAGCGTGTAAATGAAGAATTTGACGCAAGTTTTGACGGTATTGGGGTAGAATTTGATATAATCGAAGATACAATTACAATTATTTCACCAATTGCAGATGGTCCGAGTGAAAAATTAGGCATTATGTCTGGTGATAAAATTGTTAAAATTGATGGCGTAAATTCTGTTGGTATCAAGCGTGAAGAAGTGCCTAAAAAATTGAAAGGTCCAAAAGGAACGAAAGTTGTAGTTGATATCAAAAGAAATGGCATAAACGATTTGTTGAATTTTACTATCAAACGTGATAAAATTCCATTATTCACAATGGATGCAAGATATATGATAGAAGGTACTGATATTGGATATATTAGTATGGGTAGGTTTGCTCAAACTACTCACGAAGAAATGATGAAAGCTGCCTTTGAACTTAAAGCACAAGGTATGAAAAAGCTTATTTTGGACCTTAGAGGTAACCCTGGGGGTTATATGAATCAAGCAATTTTGCTTGTTGATGAATTTGCTCCAGCGGGAGACACTATTGTATTTACCAAAGGTAGAAAAAGAGAATTTAATGAAACTCACATCGCTACTTCAATGGGCGATTTGGAAGATATGCCATTGATTGTATTAGTTAATGGTGGCTCAGCTTCTGCAAGTGAAATCGTTTCTGGTGCTATCCAAGATTTGGACAGAGGATTGGTTGTGGGTCAAACTTCTTATGGAAAAGGATTAGTTCAAAGACAATACCCTGTAAGAGATGGCTCGGCTTATAGATTGACAATTTCAAGATATTACACTCCATCGGGCAGATGTATCCAAAGACCATACAAAGACAAAGAAGAGTACAGAAAATTAGTTGGTAGATTAGAACTTGAAGAAGGTGAAAACACTGCCTTGAACTTAGAAAAATATAGAAAAAAGCTATTAGAATCTAAGAAAAAAGAAGGTAAATTAACTGGTAAAGATGCTGATGAAACTATTGATTTGGATTCAATTGATTTGCATTATACCAAAACTGGTAGATATGTAATTGGTGGCGGTGGGGTAATTCCTGATTATATCGTCAAACCAGATACTAACTCACGTTGGACACCATTTGTTAGCTCAATGTTTGGGAAAAGTATATTTAATGACTTTATTTCTAATTTGATTTCAAGTCAAAAAGGTAAAGACTTAAAAGCAAAATATCAAAATAATTTCTCTGATTTCTATAAAAATTATACTTTAGATGGTCCAGTTATGGAAGAATTTATCGGACTTGCTAAAACCAAAGTAGAAGAGTGGAAAGGTGATGATTTTACCAAAGATGAAAAAGAAGTAAAACTTTACTTGAAAGCATTAATTGCTAAACAAATTTGGGACAGAAGTCGCCAGATACAGGTATTCTCACAAAGAGATTTACAATTACAAAAAGCAATAACATTATTCCCAGAAGCAATAAAAATTGCGAAATCAAGAAAGAATTAAATTGATTAGTAAAGATGTAATTTATCACAATAGGTCAAGCGAAACACTTGACCTATTTTTTGTTTTATTTTCGAGGTGATGTTGTAATCTTAGAAAATGGAAACTCACGAAATCTAATTAAGACCAACTATTTAGAACTATAGTTAAGATTTTTATTTTAATTTTAAAATTACTTGCCTTCGACTACGTACAGGCAACGTGTTATTTGTCTTTGGTTGAGCGGAGTCGAAACCACCGTAGAAATTACACCCTCTCAATCACTGCGGCGTATCCCTGCCCTACTCCTATACACATTGTGCAAAGTGCGTATCTGCCGCCACGTCTTTCTAATTCATTCATTGCTGTAATTACTAATCTTGCTCCGGACATTCCAAGTGGGTGCCCTATTGCTATTGCTCCACCATTAGGATTAATCCTGCTATCGTCATCTGCCAAGCCCCAACCTCTCACTACTGCCAATGCCTGTGCTGCGAATGCTTCGTTTAGTTCAATTACATCTAAATCTGCGAAAGTTAATCCAGCTTTTGAAAGTGCTTTTTTACCTGCTTCGATTGGTCCTATTCCCATAATCCTTGGTTCTACGCCTACTACTGCTGAACTCACTACTCTTGCTCTTGGCTTTAAATTGTATTTACTTACTGCCTCTTCTGATGCCATCAATACCACTGCTGCACCGTCATTTAGCCCAGATGAATTTCCTGCTGTTACACTTCCACCTTTACGAAATGCAGGTTGTAATTTTGCTAAACTTTCCATTGTTGTTTCTGGTCTGATAAACTCATCTTCACTAACTAGACTCTCGCCTTTTTTGTTTGGAATAGTAACAGGGTGTATTTCTTGTTTGAAAATTCCTTCTGCTCTTGATTTTGTTGCTTTCATTTGTGAGTTTAATGCAAATTTATCTTGATCTTCCCTGCTAACATTATATTGCTCGGCAACGTTTTCGGCAGTTTCGCCCATTGGGTCCACTCCATACATTTCTTTCATTTTTGGATTGATAAGTCTCCAACCCAATGAAGTATCAAAAATTTGAGAATCGCGACCAAAAGCTGTTGGAGATTTTGACATAATATAAGGGGCGCGAGTCATATTTTCTACTCCACCTGCGATATACAAATCTCCTTCGCCAAGTTTCAATCCACGCGATGCGTTAACTATTGCCGCAAGCCCAGAAGCACAAAGGCGATTTACCGTTTCGCCTGGAACATTTATCGGCAAACCAGCAAGTAATAATGCCATACGCCCAACGTTACGATTTTCTTCGCCAGCACCATTTGCATTACCCAAAATCACATCTTCAATTTGAGTTGTATCAAACTCATTTCTTTTTACTAATTCTCTAATCAAATCCGCTGCCATATCATCTGGTCTTACAGCCGACAATGCACCACCGATTTTACCAATTGGAGTTCTAATTCCATCTATTATATATGCGTTTTTCATATCTCTACCTTAAACAAATTTTTTATTTAATTTATAATTACTAATTTATCACTACAATTCTTTAGTTCCCTCTTTACCTTCGATTCTATTATTGTAAAGTCTCATAGTTTGGTATGCAAACATAATATCTTTATTTTTACTAAATTCTTCTATAATCAGTTCATTTATTTCCATTTCAGATACTCTTCTCAAATTAAAATCACAAAAATATCTTACAGTAAATTTAATCCCGTTTTCATAAATTTCATTATAAATCACTGGTTCGAAACTTATATTTTCAATTTTATAGACTTCAAAAAAGTTTGAAGCATCTCTTATGGCGTCTGGGTTATTATGTTCTGACTTTTCATTTACAATTTTATAAATAATCTCTTTAGCTTTTTTCCAATTACTTTCGAAAGTTATACTCAAATCAAATTCATGCCATACATAATCCGATACTGTATTATAATTTGCCTTTACTTCTGTAAATATCTTTGAATTAGGTATATACAATATTCTACCAGTATATTGGTCGCCATCTACCCAAGAGTGAAGTTCCATTAATTTAAATTGAAAAAGCCCAATTTCAATTACGTCACCCTTATGATTTGCTATTTCTATTCTATCACCAATTCTAAAACTCCCATTCCATACTGTAAAAAACCAACCAAATAAATTTACAATCGGCTCTTTGAGTGCAATTGCAATTCCTGCAGCCAAAAATCCCAAAAGCGTAATTATTTGACCAAATCCTTTGAGCCAAATATCTATCTCTACTACTATAATCAAAAACCACATTACATAATAAGAGTACCTATTCCAATTATATTTTGCATAAGGGGAGTGTGTCCTTTTGTTTACAATAAATAAAATCAAAGATCTAATTAACCAAATGAAAAGAAATGTCAATAAAGTCATAATCAACTGTTGGACAAAATCTTCTGAGAATTTATTATAAAGATTACTATTTCTTATTAGATCTAAAAAATACATTTTAATTCACTTATATTAATTGTTATTTTGTACATATAATTCTGTGGATATTAAATCCTTTTTTTATTACATGTAATTCTTGGTCTGTTTTGGTTAATTCCCAATCTTGATTAATTTCTAAAATCTCTAAATTAAACTTATTATATTTTGTTAATTCTAAAAGATGGTATTTATGTAATTCCTCTACGTCTGTTTGAATGTAAAATTTACCATTTTCATTAAGTTTATTATAACATATCTCTAAAAATTCCTGTTTAAGAACACGTCTTTTGGCTTGTTTATACTTAAACCACGGGTCTGGAAAAAAATAAAAAATACTACCCAAAGAATTATCTTCGATAAAGTCAAGTCCATTAGCTAAAGTATAATGAATTACGCCACAATTTTCTATTATTTCGCCTTGTATAACAGTTCTAATCCATTCTACTGGAATTGGTCTAACTTCTATACCCAAAATATTCGTATTTTTATTAGAGTCGGCATATTCAATTAAAAATTTGCCAATGCCACAACCAACGTCAATCGCATTAGGTTTTTTTCCATTTTGAAATACATCAATCCAATCTAATTTATCAATTAATGCAGGATAATGAGAATCCTCTGTTATATTTTCATGATAAGGAAAATATACATTTGACTTTATATGATGTCTATATCTAACAGGTTGTGGATATTTTAAAAGTAATTCTGAAAAGTCAATCATTTTTTATTTCTTAGGTAATATATATCAGATAATATTTCTTTTGTATTATAGCTATAACTATATTTTGTGAGTTTTGAAAGTTTAAATAATTAATGTAATTATAGGACAGTTTTACTGCAATTTTATAATTAATTTAAAATTATATAATGATTATAATTTTGCTTTATTAATAATGTTTGTTGTTGATTTGCCTTCGACAAAGTTTATTACCACCACCTTACCACCATTATTAATTACAAAATCTGCCCCAACTATATTTTCTATGATATAATCTCCACCTTTGGTCAATACATTTGGGGAAATTGCTTCAATCATATCTTTTGGCGTTTCCTCATCAAAAATACAAACAAAATCCACTGACTTCAAGCCAGATAAAACAATTGCTCTATCATTTTCATTATTTATAGGACGACTTTCGCCTTTTAATCTTTTTACTGAATTGTCGCTATTGAGCCCTACGACTAAGTAATCGCCCTGTTTTTTGCTTTCATTTAGATAAGTTACGTGCCCTGAATGTAATATATCGAAACAGCCGTTTGTAAATACTATTTTGTTCCCACTTTGCTGCAATTCATAACTAACTTGTTTTAAAGTACTTATGTCTAATAACATTTCTTTTATTGATTATATTTTATATTGAAATAATCAAATTAATGATTAATTTTATAATTATGATTAACTGCTTCCAATAGTTTTTCTTCTGTAATAGAAACTACACCTGGCATCTCACAAACCTTTCCTGATGCAAAGTTTGCAAGTGTTGAAGCTTCTTTAATATCTGCACCACCAATCATTGCTGCCGCCAAAGTTGCAATTGCTGTATCACCGGCACCAGATACATCTGCTACCAATTTTGCAATTGTTGGTACTCGTGTAATAGTTCCATCTTCTTCAAATAGCATCATACCATCTGCACCAAGAGTTAAAAGTAGATTTTTTGCTTGGATTTGTTTGAGTATTAAATGACCTGCAGCTTCGATGTCGTCTATGTTTCTGAATTTTTTGTTTAAAGCTTGTTGTGCTTCTTTTCTATTTGGTTTGAATACTGTCACATTTTTATAATCAAAGAATAAATCTAACTTAGGGTCAACGAAAATCATTATATCATTTTTCTTAGCATAAGAAATTACTTCTCTTATTAAGATATTTGTAATTACACCTTTGTTATAATCTTCGAAAACTATACCTTCTATATCCTTGTTTGATTTAATCATATCTATCAAGGTTTGTTCTGTTTTATTATCAATTTTGGTTTTTACTTCTCTATCCAATCTCGCAATATGTTGGTTATTTCCGATTATACGGGTTTTAACAGTAGTTGGTCTATTATCTAATTCAATAATACCACTTGTTTCTATGCCAATATTACTAGATTCTTCAATAAATGATTTTCCTGAGTTATCTTTACCTACAATACCATATAATATCGGCTTAATACCCAAAGTAGATAAATTACTTGCTACATTTGCTGCACCACCAAGATGAAAAGATTCTTTTTCTAAGTCTATTACAGGCACTGGTGCCTCTGGAGATATTCTACTTACGCTTCCCCAAAAGAATCTATCAAGCATTACATCACCAATCACAGCGATTTTTTTGCCTTTGAAATTACTTATAATTTCATTTGTTCTATTTACACT
>JBEICW010000163.1:0-6834 GCA_040383785.1 Ignavibacteria bacterium
ACTTTATTCTATCAATCCAAATTTGTGAAAAACCATACTTTGAAGCAGTTGTTTTTGCTTCATCTTTTGATCCAAAATTTCCAAATCTCACTCTATACCAAATTTCATCACGTAAATATTGTTTTGTAATAAAAGCATTTGAAATACCCATTTTTTTCATTTTTTCAATCATATCCAAAGCATCTGATTTCGATAAAGACGAATAAACTTGAACAGAATAAATTTCTTCAACTGCTTCATTTTGAAATTCGTTTTGATTTTTACTTTGCTCTTTTGGCTTTTCATTATTAGAAACGATTAAATTTTCTTTTTTGTTATTTTTGTTGTCAGTTTTAGGTTGTTCAAAAAAAGTTTCATTTTCAATAGTTTTATTTAATTTATTTTTTGAATTAACATTTTTATTAAATGATACAGCTGGTAAAACTATTTCTTTTTTAATTTGTTTTTCATTATTATTTTCGCTTTTATGCTCACTTACATGTTCTAAAAGTTGATTGTTATTTTTAGATGTATGTTTATCATTTTGTTTATTATTATGATTATCTGAATGTTTTTCTGCTTCTTTACCGTTACTTGTTATTTTTTTAACTGGTTCTTTGTCTTTTGAATTAATTGCCAAATGTTCGTTTGGTTTCTCTTTGAATGTTATTTTACCTTCAAAGTTGGTATGGCTCTCATTTTTGTGATTACTATTATTATGGCTATTATCAGCAACTTTAGTTTGCGAATGTCCATTTTCTTTTTGACTATCTTTTTGACTATCTTTATTTTCTGGTTTAACTTCAACTTTAAGTTCTACTTTAACATCATCATTTTCGGCAACTAATTCTGATTTTCTTGAATGAGAAGTGTCATATTCTTCATTTTTATTTGCTACATTCCCATGATTTGCTGATTCATGTTTTTCTGCACTTTTTTTATTAGTCTTATTACTTAATTTTGCTTTTTTATCGTTTTGAACTAATTCAGTTTTATCATTTTTAGTTTTATCCAAAATTTTCATTAAAACTAAACCAATTATGGAAATTAATACCAAAGTAGCAGCTGCTGTTATTGCTATAACTTTCCATAGAGCAAGAGGTTTTTTCTTCTTTTTCTTTTCGTCTTCTCCACTTATAACTTCATCTGCAACTTTTTCATTTTCTAAATTAGTAATTCCCATTTTAGATGGACTACTTGCTTTAATATCATCAAAATCATAAGCTACATTAAAATCTTCAGGATTTAATTCTCCAAATGCATTTTCACCAACATTGTCAAACTCAGAGAATTTTTCTAATGGCTCAACATTGCTATTATTTTTCTTTCTTTCCTTGCTTAATGCTAAACCTTCTTCAATTAATGAATTTAAATCAGAATCTAAATTCTTTTTATTTTTTCCAATAAAACTTTCACCAAGTTCCCCAAATTCTCCAAATACACTATTACCATCATCAACTGGTGATAAATCAATTACTGGCTCTACTTTATTGCCATCACTAATAACAATTTTTTTAATGGTATTTTCAAAAGGAATACCTTCTCTTTCAGACAGTAATTGGCTAATTGATTTTTCTTCAAATTCAAAATCAGGTAAAATCCCAGGATATTCATCAATTGTGTTTAAATAAAACAAATCTTGGTCTTCAATTCCTGCTTTGAAACCACCTAATTGTTCTTCTGGTCTGAATTTATTATTATCGAAAATAGCCATATAAAAGTTTATACTTGATAAAAATGTAAAAAAAAGATATAATAAAAATGAAATACAAAAAAATATCTAAAAAGATTAGAATTGCCAGTTTACACCAAAGTTAAAAAACAATCCTCTTTCTATAAATCCATTCCAAATATATATTTTACTATTTAGTATATTATTGATATTAAATGTAATAAATAAATTTTCTTTTAATTTATATTCGTTATGTAAATTAATTAATAAATACGCATCTATTGTTTTGTTCTCGTCCAAACTTGTATTTCTTTGACCAATATAATTAAAAATTAAATTACTTCTCAAATCATTTGTCCAATTTTTTGAATAATTAACTTTAATATCAATTGGTGCAATATATGGAATTACCAAGTCAATTGTATCTAATATTGAATAATTGACGTCAAGTTTTGTGCCGATTTTATCATTTTCAGTTAAATTATAGTAAAAATCAAAATTAATATTAAATAAACTTCCTGATTGATAAGAAATATTAAAATTATTATTGATTTTATTATAAATTAAAGAACTATCTTCAACAAAAACTGCAAAATTATTAAACTTTGAGTAATTTACATTTACCCTTGCTCCCAAATTCATATTTGGATGTAACCAAAGACCAGCATTAATTTTAACAACATTTTGTTTGTAATTCAAAAATGAGCCATTGCTTAAGTAAGGATTTAGATACATTAAATTTGTAAAATTATTATTTTCTAAACCACTTTCTATACTTGCATTAACACTCAAATTGTCATTTTGTTTTAAATTACTACTTGCTTTTAGAAATAATGCCAATTCAGAATCACTAAAGCTACCCTTAGCTAATTGAATTCCACCTTCAAATAAAATATCAAAATTCTCTACCTGATAACCGCCAAAAACATTAGTTTGTATTAAATTTGTGCTTTGATTATTGACGTTATTTAAGTTTAAATCAAAATTAAATCCAAGCCTATATTCGTTCAGTGGATTGGAAAATTTCAAATAAGCTCTAATTCCTTGTTCACTCAAATCAGTTGTATCACTTTTGATACTTGCTAAGTTAAATCCAGCACCTGTTCGGAAATCAAACCCATCATAGTTTCCATCAACATCAACACTAAAACCAAAATTTTGCCTTTTTCTTTGTTCCAAAGTTATCAAACTATTTTCTATTTTATTTTTTTCAAAAGCATAATTACTATAATCGTCACTTTTGTAGAAAAGATTAGTTCTTGTTTTACTTCCACCAAAAAGCCAGAATTTTTTAGGTGCTAAATAATCAGATTTAATATCCAAAAATAATTTAGTGAAATCAGCCGATTCTGTATGTCCATCTGAATAATTAAATCCACTATTCAAAAATAATGTGTAATTACCAGCTTGCATTTCATAACCTGCTTTGAGGTCTGGAGTGATAAAACGACCAAAATCAAAATTCAGATAACCTTTTTTTTCATATCTATCATAAATATCTTTAGACAATCCAACTACAGGCAAAAGTAAGGCACTTTGTTTTTCTAAAGAATTTAATGAATCTAATTCTTTGCTATCTAATTTGGGTGTGCCATTTGGGTTTTGTTTTACACTACTTCCCACATTTAAATATGCATCACCGTAAATAATTGCATTTGGCAAATCCATTGGTTCTGCTTTTTGCTTTTTCACATTATTTGTAGAGTCAGTTTGAGCATTTGTTGAATTGCTCAAACCACAAAAAACTACAATTAAAACTACTAAAATTCGAAATTTATAAAGAATATTCATTTTTTGTGATTTAATATTATTGGTAAATAAAGGCTTTAAATTCATATTTTTCATATTATTTATCTCCTTTATTTTCAATTCTTGATAATCTCTTTTTGGCAGTTTTACCAAAGTCATCTTCTGCCCTAAGTTCTGCTAATACGTTATACACTTCTTTAGCTTTTGAATAAATTTCCTTTTGTTCGTAAATTTCACCTAAATTTAGAAGTGATAAAGAAAACCAATCTTCATAACTCTCAAATTTAGTTCTAACTAACTCAAAAGCAACTATTGCAGAATCCAAATCGCCATTTTTATTATATAGTTCGCCAATTCTATATTGAGCTTCTGCAGCAAGTTCTTTGTTTAATAAATTATTAGTTAAATATGTAAACTGTTCTATACTCTCAGGAATTTTATTTTCAAGTCTCAAAAATTTTGCATATCTATATCTACTTTCAGTTCCAAATTCTGAATTAGGGAATGAGTCTGCCACAAATTTATAAGTTTCCATAGATTTTGTCGTATCATTATTTTGATAATATAAAATCGCTTTTTCAAACAAAGATTGTGGAGCTAAAGAAGATTTAGGATAATTTTTATAAACAGAATTAAAAACAGAATCTGCCTCTACAACCATTCCTTGTTTTTTTCTAACCATACCTATTTCAAATAATGAAACAGGAGCAATTTCATTGTCTCTATATTTATTTGTTACAATTGAAAAAGTTTTCACAGCTTCATCATAGCTATTCATACTTGCATAACTTTTTCCCATCCAATAATATGACTCTGCATTTTTTGGATTATTTGGAAATTTTTCAATTAATTTTTCATATTCTGAAATTGCGTCAGGGTATTTTCTATTTTCAAATAGGATTTTTATTGCTTCATCTTTAAAATCTCTGTAAAATGGAGAGTCTTGGTTTTGTGAAGTATAATTATTAATAATTTCTATTGCTTCATCTTCTCTACCAAGTAAAACCAAACATTGTTGAGTTGCTCTCATTGCCTCTGGTGCTAATGGGTGAGAAGGGTATGACTCTACTACTTTTTTGTAAGAAGTCATTGCACTTTCAAACTTTTGTAAATTATAATAACAATCTGCAATAGCATAATATGTTCTTGGTATATGAATACTCTGAGAGTAAGATTCAATTAAAAATGTAAAATTATCAATTGCTTCAGCATATCTTCTTTGCAAAAATCTAATCCACCCAATTAAATAAGTGGCGTTTGGTGCAAGTGGTGATTTTCTATATTGACTTATAAAATTTAATAAAGATGTAATAGCTTGTTCATATTTATTAGATAAATATAAAGCGTGGCATAATTGATAAGCACTATATTGACCTTCCTCGGTATTAGGTCCTAATTTGACTGCTTTAGTGTAAGACTCTGCTGCTTTAGTAAAGTTTTTAGTTAAGTAATAACCATCACCTTGACGTGTAAATATCTCAACAGCAAACTTTGATTTAGGGAATTCATCAACTAAATTATCAAATACTTTAGAAGACTCTTTAAAGTTTTTCATTCTAAAATATGACCAACCAAGACCATAAAGAGTTTCTTCGCGTCTATAAGTATTTGGAAAATCAGCTAATAATTTACTATAAATTTGTATTGAATTATTTAGCATACTTAATTTATAATATGCCTCTGCTAACCAAAATAATGCTTCTTCCTTACGTTTATCATCCCCTGCTTCAGATAAAAACTGATTTAAAAATGGAATTGCTTCCGAACTTTTTTGATTTTGAATTAATGCAATACCTTGTTTTAATGCAATTTCAGTCAAATACCATTTACGTTGAGGCATATTTGATTCTGAGCTATTTCTTGCTAACTGCTCGGCTTTAGAGTAAGTTTGTATAGCTTTTTCGTGCATACCTAATTCTAAATATGTTGCACCCAAAAGTAGATAAATTCTTGTTGTATTTACTGGCTCATTAGACTCTTTATCTGCTCTTTCTAATGTTTTTTTCGCATTTGTAAAATCTTTTTGTTCGTAATAATATTGCCCTAATTCTAATAAAGCTTGGCTAAGTAATGGATATGACTGCTGTAAGCTAAGCGCCACAAGCTCTTTGACTGCTTGCTCATTATTGCCTAATTTTCTAAGTGTAATACATCTGTATAATTGTGCAATAGATTTAGCATTCCAATCTTTATCATCAGATTTGGTGATTACATTATCATAATTTTTTAGTGCATCATTGTATTGTCCTAAATTTAAAGATGCCCATGCTGTGCCTAACCTAACGTGATTAATTAATGGTGAATTAAAGAAAGTCTCATTAAATGCTTTGTAGTAGGTTAATGATTTTTGGAAATTACCGGCTTGATTATTTGCTTCTGCTCTTAGGTAAGTTATATTTTCTCTATGGTTATCATTATAGGTTTGAGTTTCGTACAATACTCCAATAGAATCCTTAAAATCTATGGAGTTAAAAACATTTTCTGCTCT
Organism: Ignavibacteria bacterium; assembly: GCA_040383785.1. Lineage (GTDB taxonomy): Bacteria > Bacteroidota > Ignavibacteria > Kapaibacteriales > UBA2268 > JBDNHS01. The sequence goes on from JBEICW010000163.1 coordinate 5,889, forward strand.
TTCCAAATTTAGTAAAGCAGAATTAAAGTTTCTAAGCAATAAATAATTATTGGCTTCTCTAATTAATGATGAAATATAAACATTTGATTTGGGATATAATGTTCTAATTTTATTATAACTACTAATTGCAGTTTCGTAATCACCTTTAAACTCACTTACTTGTGCCATTGCAAAAATTGCATCATCAGAAAATTTCCCTTCTGGGTAATTAGTATAACATTCTGTGAGAGATTTTTCAGATTCAATATTTTTTCCATAATAGGCAAGAGCAACGCCTCTCCAATATGTTGCAATATGGGCTAAATCTTTATAAATTGGGTCTTCTCTTTCAGTTAAATATTTATCTGCATTAACCTGAGTTTCTTTAAAAGCGATTTCAGCTTTATCCATTTTATTTTGTTCAAAGTTTACTAACGCTTTTTGGTAAAACACAAATGGTAAATATGGAGAATTATATCTCTCCGTTATAAACTTATCTATTTTGGCTTCTGCTAATTTATAATTAAGCCTATTTATATCAATATTATGCTGTAAATATTTTAATTTATCTTCAGATGAATTATGTTCATAATTTTTTAATGCAGAAATAACTTCTAATTCTGAAAAATGTGATAAGCCTTTATCAAATAATAATTTGGAATCACCATATTTCATCAATGAATTATTAGAATGTAAATCTACTACTTGTGAAATTAGTTGCTGTGAATTATTTACAAAACAATAAATCATCACTAAAAAATAAACTATAAAATAAGCTAAGTTATTTTTACATTTTTTTATAATATTACTAATATTATTGCTTACACTATTATTTTTATAGTTTTGTATGTACTTTTTATTTTTCATTTTAAACAAAATTAATATTTTCAATAACTTAATAAAATTGAACATAAGTTCTAAAATAATTCTATATAGTATTAATATAGTTTTTATTTTAAAACAAACG
>JBEICW010000164.1:0-6834 GCA_040383785.1 Ignavibacteria bacterium
GCTTTTTTGTATGATGAGTCGTAAAAAAACACCTCAAACATTTTGAAGATTTGGTCAGGTGAATCTGCCGATTTTACAAATGTAGAATCAAATACTACTTGTTTTTCACTCGCATTTTCGCAAGAATTGTTTAAAAGTAGTATTATCGCAAAACTCAAAATTACAATATGTTTCATTAATTAACCTAAAAATCAACCTAAAATTATCCTTCAAAAACTGGTTTTGGGTGATGAACATCGTCTCTGCCTTCTGGTCCTGCAATAGCAACTGTAACTGCGGCATCACCAGTAATATTAGTAATTGTACGTAACATATCTAAAATTCTATCTACACCCAAAATTAAGGCAATTCCTTCTGATGGAACATTCACAGATTGGAGTATCATAATTAGCATAATCAACCCAACACCTGGAACGGGAGCAGTACCTATTGAAGCCAAAACTGCCGTAAATACAATGGTTAATTGCTGAGCAAAATTCAAATCCATTCCGTAAACTTGTGCGATAAATATTGTTGCTACACCCTGATAAAGAGCAGTCCCATCCATATTGATTGTAGCACCAAGTGGCAAAATAAAACTTGAAAAATCTTTTTTTACACCTAATTTATTTTCTACACAGTCAAAAGTAACAGGGAGGGTAGCAGCAGATGAACTTGATGAAAATCCTACGGCTTGTGCAGTTCGCATACCCTTGAAAAATACCCAAGGGCTCATTTTACCCCAAAACTTAACTAAAGAACCATAAACTAAAACAGTATGCAAAAACAACCCAAACACAACTACAAAACAGTACCAAATTAATGTTTCTAATATATCAAAACCAAAATCTGAAATGGTATTTGATATTAATGCAAATACTCCAAATGGTGCAATTGACATTATCAAATCAATCATTTTTATCATTGTTTGGCTCATTCCATCAAAGAAGTCTATAACTGGTTTTGCTACTTTTTTGTCAATCATAGTTAGAGTGATACCAAACATTACAGCAAAAAATACGATTTGGAGCATATCGCCCGAAGTCATTGCATTTAGTGGATTTTTGGGGATAATATTCACAACAAAATCTACTAAATCAATATTCATTTCTTTGGCTTCGGAGATTTTTGAACTCACATTATCAACATTGCTTAATAATTGGCTTTTCGCTTCACCAGAAAATCTATTCCCTGGTTGAACTAAATTGGCTAAGCCCAAACCAATTACAATAGCAATCATAGTTGTTACCATGAAGAGCACAAAGGTTCTACCACCAATTTTACCAATTTTCTTAATATCATCAAGAGAAGCTGCTCCTACAATTAACGAGGCTAATACCAATGGAATTGAAATAAAGCTGAGCAATCTGATAAATATAGTTCCAATTGGTGCAAAGTAATTGGGAAGTGTTTTTTTCTTTTTGATTGCAATTACTTCGCCTAACTGATATGCAGTAGAATTGGTTATTACACTCAATCGTAATTGGGCTTTTTGCTCAGTTTCTAACGCAGCAAAATACTTAATAATTTTATTTTGGCTTTTTGAGTCAAATTCTTTATTTACAACTTCATCAATAGAAAAAGTAATGCTTTTCCAATTTTCTACATTTTTAGAAATTGTTTTCCCATTTTTTAGATACTCAATTACAATTAATTTTTCATTATTTGCAAAAAAAACGCCGAATAATGTTCCTAAAATTAAAGCTATTACAATTTGTAAATGAAGTGGTATTTTTTTTAGCATTTTTAAACTCAATATTATTAGTTTTTTTTTTAGTGTTTAATAAAAAGTACTTCTAGAATTATATTAAAAAAAACCTAAATTTCGATTTGTGTATTAAGACCAATTTCTTCTAATATTCCGCTCACTCTCAAACACTCGTTCATATCTCCAGAATAGACAATGGCTTTTCCTTTGGAATGGACTTCCCAAGTTAGCGCATCAGCTTTTTCGGTAGAGCATTTGGTAGCAATTATAATTTGGGTAGCAACTTCATCAAAAGTATGTATATCGTCATTATACAAAATTACTTTGCATGGATCTTGATTTGAATTAGTAACGTCATCTTCTTCCATCACATCAACATCTTCATCAGGGTTGCCCGGGTAAAATGGTTTGGTTATTGGAGATGAATAGATATTATTATAAATATTATTATTTATTTTAAAATTAAAGAACATAAAAATAGACCTTTAAAAGTAAATTTAGAAATTTAAACCATATTTAAATTGTTTGAATGAATTAATTAGTTTTTCATACAAACTTAGTTTAGTAAAGTTATCTTTAATAAATACAGTATCACTTTTATCTATATACCAAACTTTGTAATTATTTTGATTAAGCCATTTTTTTAAGTCATCAATAAATGGGTTTTTATATTTTTTAGCATGAGTTTCTATAGAAATTACCTTTGGACGACTAACCATAGTAGAAATTACATACCATTCACATCCCTCTGTATCAATACTCAAAATATCAATATTTCCTTTATCAATTTCACTAAATTTAATTGCTATTGCTTCAAATTTATCTTCATTTTTCTTTTGATATTTGTCATTAACTAATGCCGGCGAAGACGGCAAAGTAGAAACGAATGTTGAGGCATTAGTTCTATAAAGTTCAATTGTAGTATTTTCAGTAAAAATTGCATTTTTGAAAATTTTAATATTAGTTTTGTCTATAAAATACTCATATATCTTTTCAATACATTTTGGATCTGGTTCAACTAAAATAGTTTCAATATTATCATTTATAAAACCTAAAATATTAGAAGTATGAGGCAAATAAACACCAACTTCTGCTACTAAATTAGGTTTATAACACATACTTTTGACTTTTTGATAGAGATAATCATTCATATTGGTAACTTATTAAATTATTTTCAAAGAATTGATTTTCAATGAAAAATTACCTCAAAAGAGATTTTTAAAATGTTAAATTAAATTATTCACAAATTTAGTGTTTTTTTAGATAATATTTAATAATAGTTTTAATTAATTTTCGTATTTGTAAAAGTAATCTTACACATTCTAAATAATAAAAATGTTAAATATAAATTCTTTGAAAGTTTTTGGTATATTTTTGTTAGTTTTATTTCTTAATACCACTCAAAAAACTAATGCACAATGGACAATAATGAAGTCCGATGCAGATAGTTTGGTAACCCGGGGGTCAGATTATATTTATGATATTAAATTTGATAGTGCAAGATATTGTTTTAATAAAGTTATAGAAATGTATCCAGAGCATCCAGCAGGTCATTTTTTAGATGCTATGTTAGAATTTTGGAAAATTAGTATTTTCAGAAATACAACTCAGTATAACGAAACTTTTTTGACAAAAATTGACAAAGTTATTAATTTATGTGATTTACTCTTGGATAGGAATAGTTCTGACTTGTCTGCTTTATTTTTCAAAGGTGGAGCTTTAGGTTATAGAGCAAGATTTTATAGTAATAATACAGAATGGCTCAAGGCAGCTTATGATGGTAAAGAAGCTTATAATATTATGCAAAGATGCTTAGTAAAAGCACCAGGTAACCATGATATTATGCTTGGTACAGGAATATATAATTATTTTGCAGATGCAATTCCTGAGAAATACCCATTAGTAAAACCATTACTTACTTTTATGCAAAGCGGAGATAAAAAAATTGGGATTTTGCAGTTAAAGTCTTCTGCACTCTATGCTCGATATACTGAAGTAGAAGCAAAAGTTACTTTGATGCAATTATTTTACTCTTTTGAAAATAATATGAACGAAGCTTTATATTATTCTAAAATGCTATTTGACAAATACCCCAATAATCCATACTTTCACAGATATGTTGGTAGAGTTTATGTTCGTATGGGTGAGTGGGATAGTTTGGAAGTTACATGGAGAAGTTTGGTAAATCGCTCTTTGGATAAATGGACTGGATATGATAATCACGCTGCTAAAGAAGGGTGTTATTATGTAGGATTGGCTTTGCAAAGAAAAGGCGAGTACGAAAAAGCATTAAAATATCTTTTGAAATGTGATGAAATCGCTCGTGCTTCCGAAAAAGAAACAAGTGGATTTAGAACTTCTGCACTTCTAAAAATTGGCATAATTTATGACCAACAAAATAATAGAAAAAAAGCAGTAGAATTCTATAAAAAAGTATTAGAATTAAAAGATATTGAAGGCAGCCACGAAAAAGCAAATAATTATCTTAAAAATCCTTATAAATAAAACTTATAAATAGAATTTGCGCTTATTAATATAACTTAGTTTAAAAATTGACTTATAATTATTAATTATGCAGAAAAATTTTATATTTACTTTTAATTTGCAACAATTAACTTTACTTTTTTTGTTTGTAATTGCACATTTTAACATCATAAATTTATATTCGACTGAAAAAGAAATTGAAAATGATTTTCAACTTGGAATTGACAATTTTATTGAAAATACACCAACCGAATTAATTGGCAAAAATATAATAATATTAGCAAATCAAGCCAGTCGCACAAAAGATAATATTTCTACAATTGACGCACTTAAAAGCTCTAAAAAAGTAAATATAAGTTATATTTTAGTACCAGAACACGGCTATTTTACTTCTGTTCCAGCAGGCGACCCAGTAGAAAACGATTCTATTAATGGCATACCACTCATTTCGCTTTATGGAAAATCAAAAACACCTTCTAAAACTCTTTTATCCCAATCTGACGCTATTTTAATTGATATACAAGACATTGGAGTTAGGTCTTATACATTTATCAGTACTGTCTATAATTTACTTGCTGTGGCAGCTGAATTAGGGAAAAACGTATATATTTTAGATAGACCCAACCCACTTGGCGGAATAATTGTAGATGGGAATTTGTTAGACCCAAAATTCAAATCTTTTGTTGGAATGTTGCCTGTAACTTATCTTCATGGATGTACGATTGGCGAATTATGTAATATGCTTAATGAGCAAAATTGGCTTGAAACTAAAGAAGGTAATAAAGTAAAATGTGAGATTAAAGTAATCAAAATGTCTAATTGGGAAAGATGGAAAACCTGGGAAGATTTAGACTTAAATTGGATTCCAACTTCGCCACATATTCCCACAGTTAATGCAATCAAGGGTGCTGCAGTTTTGGGAACGATAGGGGAATTAGGAGTAATTAGTATAGGAATTGGAACAACACTTCCATTTCAATATCTTGGTGGACCAACTTTTGATTATGATAAATTCTCTGAAAATTTAGGTGGTTCTACAGCTAATAATCAATCAATTAATGATTATGGAGTTGATGCAATAAAAGTAAAGTATCGTCCATTTTATGGGCTTTATAGTGGCAAAAATATTAATGGTGTGCTATTAAACTTTATTAATACAAATCAACTTTTGCCATATAGTTATGGAGTTGAAATCTTAAATTATCTTAAAATCAATAATTTTGACATTTTTCCAACTGATAGAAAAAAGTATGAAATGTTCAATAAAGTAAACGGCAGTAATATTTATACTAAATTCATTTTTGGGGAAATTACTCTAAAAGAAATTAAAAAGATAATTAATAATGATAAAAAAACATTTTTAGAATTACGTAAAAAGTATCTTTTATATTAAAAGTTCTTGTATTTTACTCTTTTAAAATCTTTTGGAACATATCTTTTGTTTCTGTTTTCACTCTTACAAAATATGCTCCACTTGGTAGATTATTTATATTGAAACTTTTGAATTGTTGTCCCAAATTTGAGTAGTCCACAACTTCATTAATAAATACTTGACCCAATGAATTAAATACTATTATAGTTGCATTTGATTTTTCAATTAAGTTATATTGTATTGATAAAACATCATTTTTAATATTTGCACTTAATTTCAATGTATCATCAGAATCTATAAATAGTCTTGTGCCACCACTTCTGCAAATATCACTTAGTTTAACTTCACCAGTATTATTTATATAAGTAATTGGATAAGTGTCTGTTACTGAAGAAACAATACTTTCTAAATTTATATTTGTTAATGAGTCATTACCCCAGAGTGTAAATAACTTTAGTGAAGGTAAATTAATTGGCAGATTGATAACTTCATTAGTTGAGTTGTTTTTAATAATTTCAGCTAAGTTGTATTTTTGAGTAACAATTCCCAACCCATTTTGAATGGAATAATTTGTTTGCCAATTTTGAGATAGTCTTGGATAAATTAAAGTTTTATTAAAAGAGAATTTAAGCTCAATTTCAGTAACATTACTATTTTTGAAATTTTCTAATTTAGTTAAAATAATTGGAAATTCTATTTCTTGATTTGTATTTGATTCTAATTTACCTAATTCAAGATGTAATTTTACAGAATTAGAAGGTTTTACACTCAATTTAATAATAGTTATTTTACCACATTCATCTTCTAAAATCAAGTCTTTGTTTATAACTTGGTTATTATTTACCCCAGAATATGAAATAGTGATTTTAGAAGATGATTCACCATTCAATTCTATATTTACAGTTAATTCAATTGGCGAAATATCAGAGTTTTGTTTTAAAACCAATTTACTTTTTGAAATATTATTAATTATAAATTCTTTTGGTAATGGGCTATTAGTACCTTGGAATTCTAGTATTATTTCGTTTTCTGATATTAGATAATTTGTAAAAAATCTTCTAACTTCAATATTATATGATTTATTACCTTGATTATCTGAGTCATAACTATTTGATTTAAAATTCAACATTAAAGTTTGTACACCCTCAAAATTTTCATCAATAATAACATTAACAATTTCAGTTTCATTTGGCAAAATATCAATTTTGCTATTACTAATAGCAAAATTCACATTATTTGAAGTAATATCTGTTATGTTTAATGTTTTTTTACCATTATTAAATACTTCAAC
>JBEICW010000165.1:0-6824 GCA_040383785.1 Ignavibacteria bacterium
ATATTTTAATAGATAGAATAGTAGTCAAGAAACCAAAATATTTAAATACTAATGTAATTGATTTATTTTAATTTTTTTTAAAAGTATGAATATGAATTATACAAATATAATAAATTTACAACAAGAATTAGATATTCTTCGTAAAAGATATGAGTTATTAGTTAATAACTCAGTAGAAGGATTTTGGGATTGGGATATAAATGCTAATAATACTTTCTTTTCTGATAAACTATGTGAAATATTAGGTATTGATAAAATTTTGGTACAAATTACGCACTCTACACTTGATGAATTTGTACACCCCGATGATAAAGCTGTTAGACAAAATGCAATATCAAAATGTTTGGAAAGTGGAGGTAATTATTATCATGAATATAGACTTAGAGTAAAATCTGGCGAATACAGATATTATTCTTCAAGGGGTAAAGTAGAATTAGACTCAAATAATAAGCCAATCAGGTTGTTTGGGACTTTTGTTGATATTCATGAAAACAAATCTAATGAACAAAATCTAAAATTATATGAATATGTAATTGAAAACACTCTAACTCCGGTAGTTTGGATTAATAAAGAAGGTATCATAGTAAAAACAAATAAATCTTATTTGGATATGTTAGGTTATGACGATTATGAATTAGTTGGTTTAGATATGTCTCACCTTGATGATGAGTATAATGGATTAATATGGGATAATCATTGGAAAGATTTAGAAAAGAATACAACAGTTAATCTTATAACAAAAAACAAAAAGAAAGACGGAACTAATGTAACTGTAAGTGTAGTTGCCAATTTTGTAAAAATTGGTGATGTAGAATTAAATTGCGCTTTTATTACTGACGTTACCGATAAACTTGCCTATGAGTTAAAATTAAAAGAAAATGAAAGAGTTTTAAATACATTAGTAGAAAATATTCCAGTTGCAATTCAGTTTTTAGATAAAGATGGTAAAATATTTAAGTACAATAAGGGTTATGAAGACTTATTTGGTATAAATCATGGAAGTAATGAAATTTATGGTTTTAATGTGCTTCAAGATCCTTTAATGAAAGAATTAGGTAATTATACATATTATCAAGATGTTTATGATAATAAAAAAATAGTACATTTTGAAAGTACAGTGGATTTGTCGGAATCTAAAAAATATGGTTTAAATAACAGTTTTAAATCTCGTATAGTCAAAAATACCACATTTCCTATTATAGATAATAACGGTGAGATAGATTTTGTAGCATCAATTATGGAAGATGTTACTGAAACTCGTTTTTTTGAAAATGCTTTAATTGAATCAAAAAGCCGTTTATTAGCAATTATCGAAAGCACAAAAGATATTGTTTTTGCTTTAGATAAAGATTTTAATTATTTAGCATTTAATCAAAACCATTTTGATGCAACAAAAGCGGTATATGGGTCAGAAGTAAAAGTTGGTGAATATATGCTTGGTTTTATTACAATTGATTCGGATAGAGAATTTATTGAGAATAATTTAAAAAGAGCTTTAAATGGGGAATTCGTATCTATTGTTCAAGAATTTGGTGATATAGAATATGAAAAACTGTTCTTAGAAGCAAATATTAACCCTATAAAAAGTGATGATGGGGAAAAAACTGGTGTTGCTGTTTTTGTTAGAGACATTACAAAAAGAGTAAGAGCTGAAAATGAAACAAAAGAATTGAGTAACAGACTTAAAGCTGTGATTGAAAGCACTAAAGATAGAATGTATGCTTTAGATACAAATTTAAACTTTTTAACGTTTAATCAAAATTTCTTTAAATCTATAAAAAATAGGTACGGAATAGAAATAAAAGTTGGTACCAATTTTATTGATATCTTACATAATAGAAAAGATAAAGATTTTGTATTGGATATTTTCAATCGAGGTCTCAAAGGCGAAAGCGTTGAAATTATACAGGAATTAATCACAAAAGATGATGTTATTATTTATTTAGAAGTAGTTTGCAATCCAATATTTGATAGTAATAATGAAATTTCTGGCGTTGCAGTATTTGTGAAAGACATTACAGACAAAAGATTAATTGAATTGGCACTCCAAGAAAGTGAGCAGAGATTTAGAAAATTGCTAAATGATGTACCAAATATAGCAGTACAAGGCTATAATAGAGATGGTAGTATTAACTATTGGAATAAAGCTTCTGAGACATTTTTTGGTTATAATTTTGAAGAAGTTAAAGGTAAAAATATTTTTGATTTATTAACTCCTGAATATCTATTAGAAAAAATGAAACGAGATTCGGAGTGGATGTTTGACAATAGAAATCCAATGCCTACAGAAGAGTGTGACTTAAAGCGAAAAGACGGTGAGTTGATTACAGTATTAGAAAGTAAAGCTTATTTAGAATCACTTGATGGCACACCAGAAATGTTTTTTATTGATGTAGATCTTACAAAAATAAAAAAAGCTGAAATTGAAATTAAGGAATTAGTTCATGAATTAATGGAAAAAAATGAATTAGTCGAATTAAATTTAGAACAAAAAAAATCACTTTTAGAACAGCTTGAAATAACAAACCATAAGTTAAATGATATAATAATTGAAAAAGATAAACTTTTTTCAATTATTGCACACGACCTAAGAAGTCCATTATCTGGTTTTATGGCACTATCCAAAGAAATGTCTGATAATATTGAAGATTTATCAACCGAACAAATTGTTGAATTCGCAAATTCTTTAAAAAACTCATCTGAAAATGTATATTTATTATTAGAAAATTTACTCAAATGGTCTCAATTACAAAGAGGTACTATAGCATTTGTACCAGAGATTATATATCTAAAATATATAGTTGACAACAATATTTCTGTTTTATTATCCAAATCAGTGAGCAAGGATATTGAATTAGTTAGCTATATAAATTCAGAAACAAATTTCATTGCCGATGTAAATATGTTTAATGTTATATTGAGAAATTTATTATCAAATGCAATTAAATTTACACCAAGACTTGGTAAAATTGAAATTGGTGTGGTCGATTTAGATTCCAAATATTATACAAATGAAAATATAACAATTTATATCAAAGATAGTGGAATTGGAATTCCTAAAGATATGATTGAAGATTTATTTAAAGTAAACTCTAAAAATTATAGAAATGGAACTGAAAACGAATCTTCATCGGGTTTGGGGTTGGTTTTATGCAAAGAATTTGTTGCAAAGCATAATGGTAATATTAATGTTGAAAGTATAGAAAATATAGGTACAACTTTCTTTGTAAGTTTACCATTGTCACAATAACAATGATGTAAAATTAACTAAAATTAAATCTGAATAAGATAAAAAGGGAGTGATATTTTTAATTTAAACTTTTAAATATCACTTTCTTTTCAAATACCTTTTTTTTGTCTATTTTCGTTTTAAGAAGCCATTTCTTTTGGCGAAATATGTAATTAATGCTACATTAAATATCACAACAGAAACTGAACTTGTAGGCATAAAAATAGCTGCAATAAGTGGGGTTAGCTTTCCTTGCAATCCAAAATATAATCCTACTAAGTTATATAAAAATGATAACCCAAATGACAAATAAATTGTTAATTTGGTATCGTTAGCTAATTGCAAAATTTTATCTAAATTAGATAATTTATCACCTAATAAAATAATATCTGCCCCAGGTGTGAAATTAGAATTGTTTTCAGTTACTGCCACCCCTATTTCACTTGAGTTAAGCGCCATAGAGTCATTAAGTCCATCACCCAACATCATTGTTTTTCTACCTTGTGAATTCAAATCTTCCACAAATTTTGCTTTTTTGTCAGGTGTAAATTCAAAATAAGCTTCGATGGTTCCATTAGATATCAATCCATCAGTAATTTTATCTAATTCATTTTTATCCTTGTCGGTATCTCCCGAAAGTATAATTACTTTGTATTTTTTTGTGATATTTTTTAATAAATTAGCGATTCCACTTCTAAAATTAGAAATTATATCAAACTTGCCAACTACTTGATTATCTATTGCAAAAAATACACCTTTATCCGCAGAAAACTTTGAATTTGTTGTATCATCATTATTTACATACTCTAATTTACTTATTTCATTAAGCCATTTTTGAGAGCCAATTCTATATGTTTTGCCATTATAATTTGCTTTAAGTCCTTTACCTGGCAATTCTTCAAAATCTATTAATTCAATATTTTCGGTTGTAAAATTTGGAAATTTATTTATATAATCTTTAATTAGTTTACTAATTGGATGAATAGAATTTTCTGTAAGTTTGGATATAATATTTAATTCTTCGTTTGATAATTGAGATAGTTTGTCAATAAAATGATTTTGGTTAGTGTCATTTCTAAAAGAATGAAACTCAACTGTTGATTTATCTATTTCAGTAAGCGTTCCTGTTTTGTCTAATATAATTGTATCAATAGTTTCTAATCTTTCTACTGTTTCATTACTTTTGATATAACAGCCATCTCTGCCTAATATCCTAAGAGTAGAACCAAAACTAAATGGTAGCGACACAGCAATAGCACATGGGCAAGCAACCACCAAAACAGAAGTCAGAACATTAAAAGCAATTTCAGGTGAAATTTGATACCAATATGCAAAACCAAGCACAGACAAAACGCTAATAATAATTGTAAATCTTTTTCCTACCGATTCTGAAATTTTTGATAGATTTTGCTTTAAATCTTTTTTGATTTGATTTTTATTCCAAAGGTCAGTAAGATAACTTTGATTGTATTTTTTTTCTGCCATAATATTAATAGCACTGCCATATAATTTACCTCCAGCGTAAATTTTACTGCCTTTATTAATATTTACTGGCTCTGCCTCACCTGTTACAAAGCTATAATCAATCATTGCACTATCACTAAGCAAAATTGAATCTGTAGGGATAATCTCACCATTACGGATGAAAAGTTCATCGGAATTGTCAATTTCACTTACGGGGATAGATGTTTTTTCGCCTCTATATACCTTGATTACTGATAACGGAAAATAAGACCTAAAATCTCTATCAAATTTAATATTAGAATATGTTTTGATTTGGAATAATTTACCAACTAATAGAAAAAAAGTTAATCCACCATAAGAGTCCACAAATCCAGGACCAGTGCCGGATAAAATATCATACAATGACCTACCAAGTAAAGAAATCAAACCCAAAGCAATTGGAAAATCTATATTAATATATTTATATTTGATACCATTAAAAGCAGATTTGTAATAATCCCAAGCAGCATAAGTGATTGGAATTATAAAAATCAAATTCATATACTCAATAAAATTTTTGAGTAAGTGATTATATTCACCATTCGAAAAATAATCTGGAAATGCCAACATCATTACATTACCAAAACAAAAGAATGAAATACCAACTTTTAAATATAAAGAACGTAATTCGTTGTTTTTATCTATTATAGATTTTTTTTCTTCCAAATCAGATAAATTAAAATTAGGTGGGTAGCCAATTTGAGATAAAAAGTTAGATATTTTAATGATATTAGTTTCATTTTCATTAAATGTAATCAAAGCTTCTTTTTCTAAAAAATTAACATTTACATTTTGAACACCTGCAAAAAAGTCTGGAAGATTTTCTAATAGCCACAAACAAGACGCACAATGAATATCGGGCAATCTAAATTTAATTTGAACTTTATTATTATTTCTAAATAAAATTAATTTTTCATAAATTTTATTATCGCCTAAGTATGAATAATCAGATTTATTTTCTGCAACAGGTTTATATTTTATATTTTCATCAATTTTGTAGTAATCATCTAAATTATTTTGTTTTAAAATATCATATACAAACTGACATCCATTACAACAAAAGTTTTTTTCGTCATAATTGATACAATCGTCTATACACTCATTTTTACAATGATAACAAATAGTTGGTGTTGATTCAAGAAATGAGTACTCTTGATTATTTTTCATAAATATTTTTCATATTTTATATTTTTGTATTTTTTTAATGTTTCAAAATTAAATCGAATTAATTTAATAATTAAATTTATTAAAAATTTTGTATAATTTGTGTGTTTTGAAACTCAAATCAATTTTTTAATTTAACTAACAGAAAATCAATTGTTATTTTTGTAATTGGACATAATTAATTTTTAAAATAAGTATATTTAAACATAATGTTAAGATTAAAACTACCAACTGACAAACGTTGGGCAGAATTAGTAGAAAAAAATCTAAAAGAGGTAATGACCGACCACGCCTATTGCGAACAGAAAGCCGCAACGTCTGCGATTACAATAATTGTTAATTATCCCGAATATTCGGAGATGGTAACTAAATTAAGTGAAATTGTAATAGAGGAAATGGAACATTTTCGAAGAGTACATGATAAAATTTTAGAAAGAGGTTGGAAATTAGGTAGAGAGCGAAAAGACGAATACATACATGAACTTGTAAAATTTGTACCGAGGTCTTCTCATAGAGTTGAGAACTTAGTAAATAAACTTCTACTATCGGCGATGATAGAAGCCAGAAGCTGCGAAAGATTTAGAGTATTATATAACTACCTTAAAGATAAAGACAAAGAATTAGCAGATTTTTATCATGAATTAGAACAAAGTGAGGCAATGCACTTTACAACCTTTCTGAATTTTGCCCGTGAATACGGAAGTGATTATATGGATGTTGATAAAAAATGGGAAGACTTTTTGGTTTACGAATCAGATGTAATATCAAGATATGGAAATAAGGAACAAATTCATGGATAAAATTAGCCAAAAATTAACAAATAACTTATCAAACATTTATTTTTGCAATTTAACGAAATAAAAGTATTTTTCCTATATTTATTAATTTAAATATAGAGATTTTTTCATTTAATTAATATTTATTTAAT
>JBEICW010000166.1:0-6793 GCA_040383785.1 Ignavibacteria bacterium
CTATATTTTTAAATAAAATTACACATTATAATAGAATTAATTTATATTTTATTATTTTTGTAATTTATAAATCTTCACAATTATCAAAGGATGAGACACTTATGAAATTAATACAACTAAAATACTCAGATAATAATTTTCAAAATATTTATGGTGATGTAGATAATATCAACCCAAATTTATATCTTTGCTTTTCGAATAAAAAGTTAATTGCAGATAAAGAAGTTTATAGTAAATTATTAGATTTATCAAAAGATGCAGTTATAGTTTCTTGCTCTACTTCAGGTGAAATCAATAATAAATCCATAGTTGATAATTCTATAGTAATAACTGGAATTGAATTTGAAAAAAGTAGTATTAAAGTAAATAAAATCAATGTAAGAGATTTTAAAGATAGTTATGATGCTGGCAAAAGTTTAGCGACATCTTTTGATACCAGAGATTTGAAATTATTATTTATAATTTCAGATGGGCAGTTGGTAAACGGTGGCGATTTGGTAATAGGACTAAATGAAATTATTAAAGACATACCAATTAGTGGTGGACTTGCTGGAGATGATGCAAATTTTCAAAGTACTTTAGTAGGTTTGAATGATGACATAGATAATGGAAATATCGTAGGAATAGGATTTTACGGCAATAATTTACAAATTGGTGTTGGTTCTAAAGGTGGTTGGGATAAATTTGGTCCACTAAGAACTATTACCAAATCTGACAAAAATGTGTTATTTGAAATAGATGGCGAGAACGCTTTAGATTTATATAAAAAATATCTTGGTGACTATGCAGAGCAGCTCCCAGGGGCAGCTTTATTATTTCCATTAGCAATCATAGAAGAAAACGGCAATGAATTAGTTAGAACTATTCTTAGTATTGATAATGAAGCTAAATCAATGACATTTGCTGGTAATGTTCCTGTTGGTGCTAAAGCAAGATTAATGAAATCTAACTTAGATGATTTGGTTGAAGCTGCTGCTGATGCTGCAAGTTTGAGTAATAAAAACTTGCAGAATGAAAATGAGTCTTTATCAATCTTAATTAGTTGTGTGGGACGTAAATTGATTTTTGGTTATAGAATAGAAGAAGAAATTGAATCAGCAAGAGAAATTCTTGGTGATAAAACTTTGATAACTGGCTTCTATTCTTATGGAGAAATTGCTCCTTTTTCTACTTTTATGAAATGTGAACTTCATAATCAAACTATGACTATTACTACAATCAGTGAGAATTAATAATGTTGAATAGTATTATGTTGAATAGTAATTTACATAAATTAGTCCAAAGGCAAGTAAAAAAATATCTTACTAATGTTGATATTAATGAACAACCTTTTTTAATTGATTTTTTGGAAGCAGTAAGCCAATCTTATTTTAATTTTGAACGAGATAAAGTTATGCAGCAAAACGCTTTTGAAATTGCTGATAATGAATATTTTAATATTACCCAAAAGTTACTTGCAGAAAAGAAAATACGTGAACAAAGTATTAATACTTTATTAAGTACAATTAGAAATTTAGAAAATTCTCATGAAGAACAACTTAATTTAGACTCTGAAAACTTACTCTCAATCGCAGAATATTTAGAGAAACAAAATAATATTATTTTAGAAATAAAAGAAAGATATGAATTAGCTATATCTGGAAGTAATGACGGAATCTGGGACTGGAATTTAAAAACAAATGATGTATTTTTCTCTGATAGATGGAAATCTATGTTGGGTTATCAACCAAATGAAGTAAAGAATTCATTTGACTCTTTTGTGAATTTATTGCACCCTGAAGACTTATTTTATGCAAATGATATGCTAAATAAGTATCTTACACACCAAATTCCAAATTATACCATTGAATTTAGAATGAAGCGTAAAGATGATGATTATGCATGGATTTTAGCAAAGGGTGCTGCACTTTTCGATTCTGAAGGCAATGCTCTCAGAATGTCTGGATCACATTCGGATATTACGGAAAAAAAACTTGCAGAATTAAGTTATGAATTAAAAAATATTGAACTCGAAAGATTTAATAGAATATTAACATCTCTTTCCACAACTCCATTTAATGTTTACGGGAATTTGGAAAATGCAATTTATGCAATCACCGAAGCTGCTGCCGAAGGATTTAGTGTTTGTCGAGCAAGTTATTGGAAAATATCAGAAATTAAAGTTGGAAATGATTTTTCAGATTTAAAATTAGAGTGTATTGATTTATATGAGAAACATATAAATCATCACTCCAAAGGGTTGTTTATTACTGCTACAGATTTCCCTAACTATTTTGATGCAATAATTGCAGGTAAAGTAATATTAGCAGAAAATGCGACAACTAATCAATATACCAAAGAATTTGCCGAATCGTATCTAATTCCAAATAACATAAAATCATTATTAGACGTTCCTATCAGGCAAAACGGTATTGTAGTTGGGATTTTACGTATCGAAAACACCACCCAACAGTTATTATGGAATAATGACGAATTGGTATTTGTGCGTTCTTTAGCTGATATTATAGCACTTTCATTAGAATCCGATAAAATTCAAACAGCTGAAAAAGATTTAAGATTACTACAAAATATCATCAATTACTCTTCAGATGCTATTCAAGTTACAACCGAAGAAGGTCAATTATTCTATATTAACCAAGTTGCAGCTAATAGATTAGGAATAAAGCAAGAAGAACTTAAAAATTTTCACGTTAGAGATTTTGAAGAAGTTTTTCAAGATGATTCAGATTGGAAGAAACATGTAAAAGAATTAAAAAGAATAGATTATCAAGTTATTGAAGGTATAAACAAAAATGTTGTTACTGGTAATATAACTCCAGTTGAAGTTACAGTAAAACATATTTCTATAGATGACAACGGGTATGTAATTGCTAATTCACGTGATATTACTGAAAGAAAATTAATTGAATTACAATTATCTGAACAAAAAGATTACATAGAATCTATAATCACTGCAATTCCAGATTTATTAATTATTATGGATGCAAATGGAACTTGCCACCAAGTTAGGTCAGGAAAAGACTTAATTTTACCTTTTGAGCCATCATTTATGATTGGAAAAAATATTACAACATTATTTCCTAAATATATTACTCACAGTTTGGTAGAAAGTGTTAATTTGGTTTTATTAGGCAATCAATTGGCACCATTGCATTATGAATTAGAATTTAATCATCAAATAAATCATTATGAATTTAGGATTACAAATTTCATAAATAATCAAGTAATATTATTAATTAGAAATATAAGTGTAATTAAAAAAGCTGAGGAAGATTTAAAAGGTTTATCAGAATTGCAAAATATTCTAATGAATATTGCTTCTAAGTATATAAATTTAAGTATTACAGAAATTGAATCAAGTATTAATCTTTCGTTAGCTGAAATTGGAAATTTTGTTTCGGCAGATAGAGCATATATTTTTGATTATGATTTTATAGAAAAGACTACTTCTAATACTTATGAATGGTGTAATACAGATATTGAACCAGAAATCAATAATTTACAAAATATACCTATGGACTTTTTTCCTCAATGGGTAGAAAAGCATTGTATTGGTGAAGAATTTTATATTCCAAATATTTATGAATTACCAGAAGATGGTCCTGAAAGTCTAAGGGGTATATTAGAGCCACAAGGTATTAAAAGTTTGATAACTTTACCAATTATTGAAAAGGAAAATGTTTTAGGTTTTGTAGGTTTTGACTCTGTTTTAGAATTTCATCAATATTCGGAAAAAGAAAGAAAGTTATTATTTGTATTTGCTCAAATTTTGGCAAATATAAAAAAACGCTCGCTTTTAGAAGCAAATCTAATTCTCGAAAAAGAAAAAGCAAATGCGGCAAATAGAGCAAAATCTGAATTTTTGGCAAATATAAGCCATGAAATAAGAACACCTATGAATCATATTTTAGGATTTAGCGAAGTAATGCTAAATACTACTAATGATAACAAACAAAAAAATTATCTTTCTACAATACTTAAAAGTGGAAAAACTCTTTTATCTTTAATTAATGATATTTTAGATTTATCAAAAATCGAAGCTGGAAAAATGGAAATTTCTTCCGAACCTATTGATATGAGAGTAATCTTCAATGAAATTAAACAACTATTCGAACAAAAAGTAAAAGAAAAAAATATTGAGTTTTTATTAGAAATTGACGATAGTTTACCTAATACTATTTTAATTGATGAAATTAGATTAAGACAAATCATATTAAATTTAGTTGGTAATGCAATTAAATTTACACATAATGGGTTTGTTAAAATACAAGTTATAATTGACAATATATCACTAATAGATATTGACTTTACTATTAGTGTAATTGATACAGGTATAGGTATATCCTTAAAGGATTTTAATAGGATTTTTGATTCATTTAGTCAACAATATGGACAAGATTCCCGAAAATATGGCGGTACAGGATTAGGACTATCAATTACAAAAAGACTTTGCGAATTGATGGGTGGAGAGATAAAATTAGAAAGTAAAATTAATGAAGGTAGTACATTTAGCGTTAAGTTCACAAATATTAATTATTCAAATGATAATACAGAAAGCAACGAAATGTATGTATGGAATAATGACCATATAGATTTTAATGGTGCAAAAATCTTAGTAGTTGATGATGTAAAACAAAATAGAGATTTGGTAAAAACATTTCTTGAGGATTATAATCTAATATTTTTGGAAGCTGAAAATGGTGAAATTGCAATTGAAATTTCTAAATTACAACTACCTGATTTTATATTTATGGATATCAGAATGCAAGGTATAAATGGTTATGAGGCTACAAAAGTGATAAAAAGCTTAGACACTACATCCAAAATACCAATAGTGGCTCTTACTGCCTCAACTTTACAAAGTGAGGTAGATTTATTAAAAACGTTATTTGATGGCTACCTAAAAAAACCTGTTCAACGAATGCCTTTGCTTAATGAAATGATGAAATTCTTAAAATTTAAAAAGGTTGAAAACTCAAAAGAAAAATCAAATATTTCGCAAAATAATAAAAAGAAAATAGAGAACAAAGTTATTGAAGAAATTATCTCTGAAGACATTAAAAATGAATTTATTCATTTATTTAATGAAAATCTTGAAAATCAAAAAAATTATATTGTTATTGACAAAATTGACGAGCTTGCTAATAATTTGATTTTGTTTGCAACTGAAAAGAATTTGCAAAAGTTAAATTCTTTGGCTTTAGAATTGCAAGAGAATATTGAACTATTTGAATTTGATAATATTGCAAATAATCTAATATCAATCAAAAAAATGTTTGAGTGATGAATAATCTAAAATGTTGATGATTATTGATAATAAAATTAATGACTTTAACATAAATTATTATAATTCAAAATATTTAACCAAAAAAGTTTTTAAAGAAATTAGAAATCTAAAAGGATTCAAAATGGAAAAAACTAACAAAATATTAGTTGTTGATGATCAACCTAATAATCTAAAAGTTATTGCAAATGTATTAAATGATGAATATAAATTATTTGTGGCAAATAGTGGAAAAAATGCCTTATTAGTTTTGGAGTCTGAGCAACCTAATTTAATTCTTTTGGATGTTATGATGCCGGAAATGAATGGTTTTGAGGTTTGTGAAAGAATTAAACAAAATGAAAATATTAAAGATATTCCAATTATTTTTTTAACAGCAAAATCTGATATAGAAGACATTCAAAGGGGTTTTGAAGTAGGTGCTGTTGATTATATCACTAAGCCATTCAATTTAATAGAACTAAAAGCTAGAGTTAAAAATCATATTGATTTATATAATTCTCAGCATGAACTAAAATTATTAAACGAAAGATTATCAGCTTCTGAAAATGTACTTAAATTAGCTAATGATACTAAAAATAAGTTTTTCTCTATCATCGCTCACGACCTAAAAAGTCCTTTTAGTGGATTTATGGGGCTTTCGGATATGTTAGCCAATAATATGGACAAAATGAAGCCTGAGATGATAAAAACAATCTCAAAAACTATGAACGAAGAATCTCAAAGAATTTATAATCTACTGGAAAATCTATTAGAATGGTCTAATACTCAAATTGGGCTTTCAGATGTCAATTTGGTGCAAATTGATTTATTAGAATTATCCACAGGTGTAATTGAGACTTTTCTTCAAAATGCAAATTTTAAAAATATTAAATTAAATAACAATATTCAAAAAAATACCCTTGTTTTTGCTGATAATTATATGCTAAATACTGTTTTTCGTAATTTAATTAGTAATGCCATTAAATTCACTAGACAAAATGGACAAATAAATATCTCAACTATAGAAAATACAGGTAATAGAACATACACTGTGGTTATCGAAGATAATGGTGTTGGAATGAAAGAAACTGTACTTAAACACATTTTTGATATTGGCTCCAAGCATACTTCATTAGGTACTGCTAACGAAAAAGGTTCTGGACTTGGCTTGGTATTATGTAAAGAATTTATCGAAAAAATGAGTGGAAGAATTTTTGTAGATTCAGAATACGGACAAGGTACTACATTCTACTTTACATTACCAATGGTCTAAATCATATATTTCACGATTTTTCACGATACTTCACTATATTTCACGATTTTTACCTTGTTTTTTCTTTTCTTTACCCTCTCCAAAATTTATTTTGGGGAGGGCAGGGTGGGGTTTCTTCAAAGAACTTTTTATCCAAGATACTCTTGCGATATCACAAGTCATATGAGACAAGGCAGTGCCTTGCCTTTACAAAAGCAAAGAAACCACCTCTGTCAGCAAAGCCGACATCTCCGCCAGCGGAGAATATTTTGCAC
>JBEICW010000167.1:0-6789 GCA_040383785.1 Ignavibacteria bacterium
ACCATTACAACATTCATAATTGTTTAGATAATTTAAATTATAAATTTTTTAATAAATTAAATATTATAAAAGAGTCGTTAAATTCATAGCGACTCTTTTTTTATGAAAATAAAATTAATTTAATAAATTAAAATAAATATTTTTGAAAAAATTAAAATGAAAAGATCTGGTTTTAGTTTTGTAAAAAATGCAAATCTATTTGCATATCCAATATGAGAAAGTGTCAATTCAATGCTACCTTTATGTGATGAAGTAGTAATTGCAGTAGGTAAATCAGACGATGATACTTTGGAAACTTTAAAATCTATAAATAGTCCTAAGCTTAAACTAATAGAAACCGTTTGGAACAAAAATAATAATATAGATGCAAAAGTGTATTCTGAGCAAACAAACATTGCTTACAATCAATGTACAGGGGATTGGTGCTTGTATTTACAAGCTGACGAAGTACTTCATGAAAACGACTACGCAGAAATTAGTAAACAATTTATAGTGCAAAATGAAAATGAAAATATAGAAGCTCTTTTATTCAAATATAAACATTTTTATGGCTCTTATGATTATATTGGTAGAGGAAGGCAATGGTATAAACGTGAAATAAGGGCTATCCGTAATAATCCAAAATTTACTTCTTGGGGTGATGCACAAGGTTTTAGAAAAGTTGATGAAAATGGAAATATTTTTAAATTAAAAGCAAAAGAAATTGATGCTTATATTTATCATTATGGTTGGGTGAGACCACCTAAAGCTCAAGGACTAAAAATTGCTAATGCTCAAAATTATTATCATAAAGGAAATTTTGACTTGGAAAAATATAAAGAAAACACCTTAAACTTAGAATCTGGTTTAGAAACTAATTTAGAGTTTAATTATAGTGATGCTTATGAATTAGAAAAATATAAAAGTACACATCCAATATTAATGACCGAAAGAATTAAAAAAGATAAAATATGGACTGTAAATTTTGACCCAACAAAACTTAAACCTAAGCCATTAAGACATAAAATTAGTGATAAAATAGAAAAAATTACAGGTTATAGAATTGGTGAATATAAAGACTTTATTGTAGTAAAATAAATATTTTTAATTAATTTTATTTTGTGGGAAATCTTATAATGACAACGAAAAAAACAAAAGCAAAATTGGTATGGTTAACAGTTATTAGTGTATTAGTTGCTAATAGTTTAGTAATGTTAATAACTATGCCTTTGTTACTTAATTATATTGAGAATACTTACATTAATATCCAATTAGATGCAAATAAAAATCAATCAACAATTTTAGCTAAGTTTTTAGAAAATAATCTTTCAAAAAGCGGTAATGAAGATGAAATTATTTCTAAATTTCAAGAAGCAATAATTGGTAGTCAGACAGAATCAGGTTTTGTATGCGTAATTGATTCTTCAGGTAAATTTATAAATCATCCTAATGTAGATATAATTGGTAAAAATGTTAAAGATATGAAAATAAAGTATAAAACTGATAAATATGGAATTATTGAAAATTGGTTTAAAATTTTATCACAAAACATATCTTCTGGGGGAGTAATTAATTTCGAAAGTGAAGATGCAGAAATTGTATATTCAGTGTCATTAATGAATAAGCCTTGGAGAATTAATTCTCATGAAAATACAAAGAAAATAAAATCTGAAATTTTAATAATTAGAAATAAAATAATCATTGCTGCAGTATTTATAACTATATTAATGGCATTACTTGCTTCATATTTAGTAAGAAAAGTAAGTTTAAGATACGAAAAAGCAATAGAAAATGTTAATTATCAATTACAAAATAATAATAATGAACTTAATCTACTAAATTCAAAGTTAGAAAATTTAAATAATGAAAAAAATAATATATTACATATTGTAGCTCATGATTTAAAAAATCCAATTGCGGGTATATTATTAAATATTGAACTTCTGATAACATACTTACATAAAATGAGTACTGAAGATTTAATTTCAAAATTAAATCAATTACAAAAACTACTCAATTTATGAAAGACATTGTAATGAAGTTATTGGATAATGAATTAATCGAAAATGCTAAAATTACCATAAATAAAACAGCTTTTAAACCTTCTGTTATTGTAGGTGATTCACTTAAGCAATTTGAAAGTCAATGTAAGAAAAAAAATATAAATACCATTTTTAATAATAATTTTGAAGAAGTAGAAATAAATTCTGACAAGCACTTATTTAGGGAAATTATTGATAATTATATTTCAAATTCTATTAAATATTCACCATTTGATAAAAATATATTTATCCAATTAGAACAAATTGAAAATTATTTAATCTTTAGTGTTAAAGATGAAGGTCCCGGTATATCTAAAGAAGAACAAAATAAATTATTCTTGAAATTTTCAAAATTATCGTCTAAAACTACAGATGGGGAAGACTCAAGTGGTATTGGTTTATATAGTGTAAAGAAAAATGCCGAAGCACTTGGTGGTGAGGTTTATTGTAATTCAGAATATGGACAAGGTGCAGAATTTGTGTTTAAATTACCTATAAAATAAAAATAAGAGATAATTAAATACTAATTATCTCTTATTTAAAATTTAAAATATAGTAACTTAAATTACTGCTAATTGCTTAGAGAATTGAATTAGTTTTTCATCATCAAAGTTTTTTGCTTGTAATTGCATACCAAATGGCATTCCTATTTCATTTGTACCAGCAGGGATATTTATTGCTGGAATACCAGCCAAATTAGCAGATGCTGTAAAGAAATCCGATACATACATTGCCAATGGATTTTCATTCTTTGAATTAGGTTTAAATGCCGAAGTAGGAGTAGTAGGCATTAGTATAAAGTCTAAAGTTTCAAATGCTTTTTGGTAAGTTTGATATACCAAATTACGTGATTTTTGTGCTTTCAAGTAATATGAGTCATAATGACCAGAAGAAAGTACGTATGTACCTGTTAAAATTCTACGTTTTACTTCGTCTCCAAAACCTTGAGAACGTGTGGCAACATAAATATTATCGCCTGACTTAAGTTCAGGTCTAAATCCAAATCTTACTCCATCAAATCTTGATAAATTCGAAGAACATTCGGCAGTTGCCAAAATATAATATGTCGGTATCCAACTTTCAGTTTGTTGAAATGTAACTTGACTAAATGTAACTCCAAGATTTTTTAACTTTTCAATTAGTTCATAATAGTAATTTCTAACATAAAAATCACATTTATTAATTTCGTTATCAGGTAATAAACCAATTTTTAATTTTGAATAATCAAAAGTTTTTGCAGTTGAAGATTGTAAAGGCTCAATTTCAGCAGATGTAGAATCTTTGGGGTCATTACCTGAAATGACATCAGTGACTAAGGCCAAATCTTCAGCATTTGTTGCAAATGCACCGATTTGGTCAAGCGAAGATGCAAAGGCAACTAAGCCATAGCGTGAAACTACACTATAAGTAGGTTTAATGCCATAAATACCAACAAAAGAAGCTGGCTGGCGAATAGAACCTCCAGTATCTGAACCAAGAGAAGCAAAACAAAACCCAGCAGCTACAGCAGTTGCAGAGCCACCAGAAGAACCACCAGGGACATAATCTTTATTGATTGGATTTTTTACTCCACCAAAATACGAAGTCTCATTTGAAGAACCCATTGCAAATTCGTCCATATTGGTTTTGCCAATTATAATTGCACCAGAATCTTTTAATTTTTCGATCACTGTAGCATTATATATAGGAGTGTAATTTTCAAGCATTTTGGAGCCGCAAGTAGTGCGAATACCTTTGGTAGAGATATTATCCTTAATTGCAATAATAAAACCCTCCATACGGCGAGGGGTGCCTTTGCTAAAATTTTCATCGGCAAGTGCAGCAGACTTTAAAGCTTCATCTTTAGTCAAAGTAATAAAACAATTTAAATCTTTATTTTCTTCAATTTTTACATATAAATTATTTACAAATTCTGTTACTGTAGTTTTTTTATTTTTTATATCTTCTAAAAAATCGGTATAATTTATCATTTCTTTTAAAAAAATTGTTTTATTAATTCTTAGTTTAATATGTTTGCTATGATTTTTAGTCAAACATTTGGTCTCTTCTTAAAGATTGTATTTCTTTTTCAATTGGTTTGGCGA
Organism: Ignavibacteria bacterium; assembly: GCA_040383785.1. Taxonomy (GTDB): domain Bacteria; phylum Bacteroidota; class Ignavibacteria; order Kapaibacteriales; family UBA2268; genus JBDNHS01. The sequence continues at coordinate 4,106 of JBEICW010000167.1, forward strand.
TTATCTCTGTTTCTTTTTTTATTTCATCATTAATATCATTAGTTGCAGTATTGATTTGAGCAGTTATATTTGCTTGGGCATTTTTGATTTGTTGCATACCTTTTCCAATCGTTTTTGCAATTTCGGGAAGTTTTTTTGGACCGAAAAGCATAACTACAGCCATTAATATCATTAATAATTCGCCACCACCTATATCAAACATAATTTTTGTAAATTGATGAATTTAATAACAAAAATCTAATTTTCATCTTTAATTTTTGGCGTTTCTTCACCATTAGATGCTTTTTTAAATTCTTTAATACCAGTACCTAAACCTTTCATTAACTCAGGGATTTTTTTTTCCACCGAATAATAAAGCAACTATTACCAATATTATCACTACTTCTGGTAAACCTAATCCAAATGGCATAATAACTCCATTGATTGAGAAATAATTTAAAACAATTTATTAGAATATAAACTAACTCAAAAGTTCAGTTTATTTACTTAAATAAGTCATTAATGATTTGTAAATTTTAACACCATCGCCATAACCCAATAATTCATCTGATGATCTATCTGGGTGAGGCATCATACCTAGTACATTTTTCGATTTATTTGTAATCCCTGCAATATTTAATAATGAACCATTAGGATTTGTAGATTTATCTACCAATCCATTTATATCACTATAATAGAAAGCAATTGAATCTGTATCTTGCAACATTTTAATAGTATCGTCATCTGCGTAATAGTTACCTTCACCATGAGCGATTGGAATTTTAAGGATATCGCCTTGGTTTAAATTTTTAGTAAACGGACTTTCTCCTGCTACTTTTAGATAAGTATCTTTACAAATAAAACTTTGGCTCTCATTTTGAAGTAATGCACCTGGCAATAAACCAGCTTCAGTCAAAATTTGAAATCCATTACAAATCCCAATTACATAACCACCTTTTTTTGCAAAATCTGATACTGCATTCATAATCGGAGCAAATCTTGCCACAGCACCACATCTAAGGTAATCGCCATAAGAAAATCCACCAGGTACTATTACACAATCAATGTCAGAAGGCAATTCTGTATCTTTGTGCCACATATATACAGACTCAGCACCTGTATTTACAGATGATGAATAAAAACAATCGTGGTCACAATTTGACCCAGGAAATTGTATTACACCAAATTTCATTTTTTACTCAATCTAAAATTATATAATTTTACTTTTTAATTTTTATAAAGAAAAATAAATCTCAACTAATTTAGAATTATTTTTTTGATTCACACAGTTCCATCAAAACACCACCAGTACTTTTTGGGTGTAAAAAGCCAATATTCATATTATGAGCACCATCAACTGCTTGTTTATTAATTAATTCTATACCTGCCAAACTCAATTTTGTCAATTCTTCGTTTATTCCTTGAGTTGTAAAAGCAATATGATGAATACCTTCGCCTCTTTTATCAATATATTTTGCTATTGGCGAATCTGGCGATGTTGCTTGAGTAAGTTCTATCAGCACATCACCAACATTAAAAGTTGCTACTTTTACCTTTTGCTCAAATACTTCTTCAATATGAAAACTATCAACATTAAAAATTTTAGAAAATAATTCTTTGCTTATTTCTAAATCTTTAACTGCAATGCCAATATGATTAATACCACTTATCATAAATTTATCTTCTCTTTAAACAATTCTTCTGCTTCTAAAAGTTCTTCTTGTGTATTTATGCCTTGTAATTCATCAAAATCAGCAATTGGATAAGCATCAACTTTTTTGTTATTTGAAATTGCAATTTGAATAATATCAGTTAAGTAATATTCGTTTTGAACATTTTTATTATTTACATTTTTCAATAAATCAAATAATAATTCTGCTTTGAGATAATATATACCACTATTTACTTCGTCTATTTTTCTAATTTCGTCAGTTGCGTCTTTTTCTTCTGTAATTTGCTTAAATTCACCATTTTCATTTCTAACTATTCTACCATATCCTCTGGGATTGGGAGCAATTGTAGATAAAACAGAAACATCACTTTTATTTTCAATATGAAAATAAATAAACTTCTCAATTGTTTCAGAGGTTAGAAATGGAACATCTCCACATAAGATTAGAATATTATCTTCTAAAGATTTAATTACATCTTTCGCTTGATTTACTGCGTGACCAGTACCTAATTGTTCATTCTGTATTGCAAAATCAAATTTGTGATTAATATTATTACTTGAATAATAATCACTTATGAAAGTCTTTACTTTTTCTCTATGATGTCCAATTACATAAATGGATTCGTTAATTGTAAAATTTATACTGCTTAAGTTTTGTAATACATCTACGACATAACCCAATAATGGCTTATCTAGAATACTAAAAAGCACTTTGGGAGTTTCGGGGTCATTCATTCTTTTGCCAAGACCTGCAGCTAATATTATCGCAGTAGTATTATTCATTAATATTTTTTCTTAATTACCTTTTACAACTTCTTTTATTGCATTTTTATTATCTACAAATACCTTAATTACTTCGTGATTATCAATTTCATTAGAGTCTGTTTTGTCGTCCAAAATACAATAACTAATAATAATCAAAATATCACCATTCATACCTTTACGAGCTGCAGCACCGTTTAAACCAATCACTCCACTACCACGCTCTCCTTTGATTACATAAGTTTCAAATCTTTCACCGTTGTTATTATTA